>DTZQ01000691.1 GCA_012961305.1 Armatimonadota bacterium
CACTTCATCGTGGGCCGGGACCATGCGGGCGTAGGCGATTATTACGGCCCCTACGATGCCCACTACATCTTCGACGAATTTACCGAGGAGGAATTGGGCATCGTTCCCCTGTTTTTCGACCATACCTTCTACTGTCGGGAATGTGGAGGCATGGCCTCAGGCAAAACCTGTCCCCATGAGGAGACCGCCCATCTGACCCTCAGCGGCACCAAACTGCGCGCCTTGCTCCAGGCGAGGGAAATACCACCGCCGGAGATAACCCGCCCCGAAGTGGCCCAGGTGTTGCTGGAGGCTTTGGGACAGAAGGGGAGGGAAATAGACTATGGCCCTGCGACTCACTCAGGACCAGGTGCGCCAGATGATAACACACGCCCAACGTGAAGCCCCTGCCGAGGCCTGTGGAGTAGTGGTGGGCCGGGAGGGACGGGCAACAGCGGTTCTTCCGCTGCGCAATGTGGAAAATAGTCCTGTCCGCTACCGCTTAGACCCCCAGGAACAGTTGCACCTGCTCAAATGGTTGGATGAAGAGGACCTGGAAATGTTGGCCATTTACCATTCCCATCCCGCCAGCGAAGCCTATCCCTCGGCTACCGATGTGGAATTGGCTTACTGGGACGAGTGCGTGTACCTTATAATTTCCCTGCTTCCACCCACACCCACCGTACGCGCCTTTCGCTTGGTGGAAGGGGAGATTACAGAAGTCAGTTTGGAGGTAGGTTCGTAGTCAGCCACAGAGCGAAGTGAAGTAACATTCCACCTCCCCGCACTCCGCTCCGTGCCTGACTACGAACCAGAAGAATGCTCCCTTTGGCCACCGCTACTTGTTCGTGTACCTGTGCCCCCACAGCACACGGTTGGTGGGGTCAATGATTATGTCGTACTTGAGCCACTTCACATGACCATCTACGAACCCCACATTGCATCCCCCGTTATGCCGCGGATGAACCGCATTGGGGTATTGCCAAACCCCGCGCCGGAAGTACGGCCGGCATACGGCGCAATACACCAGAGGATAGGCATAGTTGTCGCGGATGGCAGAATCACAGAACAGCATGATTTCTGCCGGCTGCTTGATGGAAGGCAAATGCGTACCCGGATAGGTACGCCTACTGTGCCTACATCCGCCCACGCTCCCCGGCGGAGAATAGCCGCCCGGGACTATGGGACAGGTGATGACGTGGTGATAGTTCACTCCGTAGCCCGAATACCACGTACCCCGAGGCATACTCGGACAGACGTACACCTGCGTGTTTTTGACATAGGGATAGACCAAACCATACCAGAGGGTCCGAATGTGAGTGCGCCCTGAGAAGGGGTCATAGGCCGGATAACCTCTCCGGTCCGAGTACCAGGGCAGGTGCTCGTCATTGTCCTGCGCGTACATCAGAAAGGCCAGAGCCAATTGCTTGGCGTTGGACTGACAACTGGCTTGCCGGGCCTTTTCCCTTGCCTGAGCGAAAACCGGGAACAAAATGGCGGCCAGAATAGCGATAATCGCAATGACCACCAGCAATTCAATAAGCGTGAAACCACGCCGGGAAGTTAATCGAACCATAATACCCTCCTTCCTTGAACTCAGGGACTTCAGCCCTGTCAGGCGTAGTCCCCCGTCCCTTGCCCTCCCCGCGTGCGGGGAGGGTTGGGAGGGGGCCGGGGGTGAGATGGTGTCAAGACCGCCGAGCCACTCCCTCGAACCTCTCAATGCGCGACGTTTCTGGTGTAAATTCCTCCAGGCGGCGGCTGAGTTCTCCATGCGCTCGTGTATTGCCATTCGCAAACTGCTTGAAGCGTCTTCCAGTTTATCCACTTCACGTGCCCATCGAAGAAGGCTACGTTGTTCCCGCCGCTGTGAGTGAACTCTCTCTCGCCGTGGGCAGGGTCCCATTTGCTTCTTGCGCACCATCTTCCACCGAGATAGTCCCTACAAAAGCCACAGTCATACGGAGCCGCACCACGACAATACTCAACCGCAGGGTGGACGCCGTCGCCGAAAAGGACCATCCCCGCAGGATGCCAAATCCTCGGGATGGGATAATGCGACAATTGAATACGGGAGTAAGAGTAAGGAGCGGGCGATACCCAATAACTTCCCCAACCGCCTCCCGTGCGCCTACCCCACCTCCTTAACTGGCTGGGGCAAATGAAGAGGGGCCTGTTCTTGATGTAGGGCATGATCTTCAGCCACCAAGGCCTCCTGCCCCGATCCCATGCATCCTGGGTCAGTCTCCAGCCACTATCGCCTGGGGTCCTTTCATCCCAGTCGGAAGTATACATCTTCACCCCCAGCGCCAACTGCTTGAGGTTGGACTGGCAGGAGGCGGTCCGAGCCTTCTCCCTTGCCCGAGCGAAAACCGGAAAAAGAATGGCGGCCAGGATGGCTATGATGGCTATGACCACCAGAAGTTCGATAAGCGTGAAACCACGCCGAGAAGTTAATCGAACCATAATACCCTCCTTTCTTGAACTCAGGGACTTCAGCCCTGTCAGGCGTAATAACACTCGAAAATGGTCATGGTCAAAGTTTGCCTGCCTTTGACCATTTGACCATGTTGGACTGGTTGACCATGAACACGTCAAACCCCTTGAGGACAGCACTTGAGTGCCTACCCCTCAGGAGCCATAGACGCGGGCTTGGGGCCGGCAATTACGGGGGACTTGGAAGCGCTTCTTCCTCCGCTGGCGCTGCACCTTCTTCCTCGCCCACGCCAGGCAAAGGAACCGCCTCTTCTGGTGCCCCCTCCATCTCCGGCATCAGACCCTCCTGTCCCGGTATCGCCGGCATTGCCTCCTCCGGAGGCCTTTCTCCAGCACCTCGCCGGCTACTCCAGAGATAGATGCCTACCGCAATGAGTATCACCAGCACGATTACGACCACGGCCACAGCGGGACTTACCTCTTTGCGCATGACACTCACCTCCCTTGTTAGGATATCCTCTGGGCGAACAACCCCAGGTTTATTTAATTGTAACATATTTGTAAGCAAAAGTCAACCCCTGGGGCAAATTTTTTTCAAGGCCGAAATTCTCTCCTTTGGTTTTGAGCGAACACATCTGGATTAAGGTGGCAAGTGTCTCAGCACACACCAGATAAAGGAAAACCAGTCGCGTTCCAAGCGGATACGTGAACGTCCTACGCGCCGTTTGTATTCATGGCTGGAGACGTTGGCCACGCGAAAGCCCCGTCGCAGGCATTTCATTACCATCTCCTCCTCGATGGCAAAGCGGTCCTCCTGTAAGCCGAGTTTCAATCCTACCTCCCGCCGGATGGCCCGGAAGCCGTTCTGTACGTCGGTCAGCCGCACGTTCCAGCGGTAGTTGATGATGAGGGTAATGATTTCTGAGCCGATGAGTCGCAGGAACTTGCCTGCATCGCCATGGAGTTCATCGCTCCCTCCAGTCATGCGGCAGCCGACCACCAGGTCCGCCTCACCGCGCAGGATGGGCTCTACCAAACGGGGAAGGTCCCGAACCTCGTGGGAACCGTCGGCATCCAGGAAAACTACAATGTCGTTTTTAGCCTCCTGCAGGGCCAAACGAACGGCGGCTCCCTTGCCCCTTCCGTTGTCCAAAATTACCCGCGCACCTGCCGCGGCTGCGATTTCCCGCGTGGCATCTGTGGAATGCCCGTCCACCACCAGTATTTCGGCGGCGTATGGTTTCACCGCCTCCACAATCTCTCCAATCGTGGCTTCCTCGTTCAGCGTCGGAATCACCACAGTCAGCGGCGGTAGAGGCAGATGGTTTTTTATTTCCTTCATCGCGGCTCCTATTTCGGCCCGTAAAGCGGATTTAGGTAGGTAATGAGGTTGTGCAAACACAGCCCATTCAGCAGGAGGAAGAAGGCTACCACCCCACCAAATAGAATCGCCTTCCCCCGCGACCCGCTCGTCAGAGGCTCCCAGCCCAGACCTAAGAACAGGCTAAAACCCCATATTGCCGGTAGGGTGTAGCGTCCCCCCTGATAAAAACCGATGTGGATGAATACCGCAATGGCGACGACGTTGACATAGACCAAAGCAAAGGCCAGGAACATGAGCCATGCCCCCCGGGGATAGATGACTCGGGCGGTCACCTTTCCTCGGCGGATGGCCATTAACCAAAGAATATGACCTAAACCCGCAGCGGTCAATAACAGACCCACTAAAGCATAAAGCAAGGTGCTGAGGGTGTTGGGAAACCACCCTACCTGCGTCCATACGCTCAGAAACAGCCCGCCAATGGCCCGTCCCAACAAGGACCAGAAGGGGCCCACGAAGAGCAAGCCGTGCCAGAGCAGTTCTCCCGGAGTATAGACGTGCCCGGTGTGCCAGTCTACCGGCCCAAACCCTTCCGCCAAGGGCACCAGTCGCCCATACAGGGCCTCATTGCGCAGATACCACCAGGTTCCCCACAACACCAACGGCCCATAGCCCCACCCCAACGCTTGCCAGAAGTCCCGTTGCCTTAAACCCCGCCAGCCAAATTGGACCAGCAGCCAAACGACCCACAGCGGGCTGAGGGTTAGCCCCGTGGCCTTCGCGTTGGCAAAGGCCGCCAGGGTGAAGCCGAGGAACAACGACTCTTTAGCCGAAGGCGGACGTTCGCCCAGGCGCACTAATTCCCAGATTAGCAGCGCTCCCAGCAGAATGGTGAGGGTGTCATTGTTAATAACCGCTGACTCCAACTGGAGATGGGGCAAAAAGGCCGTCAGCCCCACGGTTCCCAACCGCAGGGCAGGGCGGTCGGGGAACAGCAACCGCAGGGCAGAATAGAAGAGCCAGAGAGCAGCCCCGCACAGGAGAGGGGAGAAGAACCGAAGAACCCGCTGCACCGTCGCATCGCCGAAGCCCCGTAGGAAGGCGTAAAATGGCGTCAGGAGTACATAGTACAGGGGTGGATGCAGAACAATGGCCCCATCTTCCTCCACCCCGTTGACCAGCCGCGGAAGTTGTCCCTTTTCCACCAGGCGTTTTATGTAGGCATAATGGCGGGGCTCATCTGGCCCGTAGCCTAACGGAATGACGAAACTGTAAGTCACCGCCAAGGCCAGATAGATAAGGGCCAAACCCAGCAACAGGCCCCGTTCCTGACCCATCCTGCTCTCTTCCGCATTGCCTCTGTGGGTTGTCGCCATACCCTATTTGCTACTCCCTTATACCCAAGGTTGAAATCTTGGGCTACAGTTACCAAGTGGATGGGAAACTGATATTCCTCGGCAATGCACCAAATCAAATTTTTGTGCTGCTCAAAACGATTGACGAGCGTGTGGATGAAGTCTCGCTCGGCCTCGCCCTTCAACTTGCGGATTAGTTCCCTTTGGTCGCCGCGGCGCGTGCCATCGGGATTGAGTTGACCCCGATAGAAAAAGTCCTCCGGGTCGCCAGGGCCGCACATGAAAAACGGCCGGCCATCCTTGCGCCAAAGCCATTAGGGATGTTCAGGGTCAACGAGGATAAAATCGGACTGCGGAGAACCGTTGGTTTGGCCCGGGCCTTTGGCTCGTCCGAGGGAAGATTGGCTCACGGAAGCAGCGATGGGACCTAAGAAAGGCTCAAGGACTTTGTAGTGTCCACTCTCGCCGCGCTGCCAGGACCTCCCTGCCCGCGCAACCACGAGGTCGAGGGAGGGGATGACCACGATGAGGCTATCGTGCAATCCCCAGGACCAGTAAGCGTCGCGCGGCACGCCAGGCAGCGTACCATCACCGTTGTTCCACCAAAGCAGGCCATAGTGGTCGGAAGCATTGTCGTACTTTTGGGGCTCATGCTCAGGCAGGCCAACCACACCCGGTACAGGCTGGCGCACGAGGCTCACGAACTCCCGAGGGAGTATCTGCTCATCCCGCCAGCGACCCTCGCGCAAGTAGAGATAGCCGATGCGCGCCATTGCATCCACGTTGGCGCTGATGCCCGAACCGAATTCCCGACGCTTGATGCCGTTAATGGTATGGGGGCGATAGGCATTCTCTCGCCAGGTGAGGTCGGTGGGCTTGATGCCCAAGGGCGTAAACACCCGCTCGAATAGAAGGTCTCTCACGTCCCTCCGATAGGCCAAGGTGATGCACTCGGCCAGCCAATTGGGACCGCCGTCGCTGTAGTACCATCTCGTCCCCGGCTCGAAGAGCAAATGGGTGTAGCCGCCGGGCTTGGCGAACCCAGCCGTTTGTGTAGCCAGATGAAGGATGGTGATTTTATCGAGCCAGCCTGTTTTCTCATTGCTCTCCGGTGGCACTCCCAGGCGCGGATGATGTTGAATGGCCCTATCGCTCAGGCGCATCTTGCCGTCCTTAAGGGCCAGCCCGAGGGCCGTCACCCCGATGGATTTCGTGGTGGATTTGAGGTCATAAAGCCGCTTTGGGTCGCCCCAAGCCATGACCAATCGGCCGCGGCGAATGATGAAACCTGAACCGTCGCCGGTCAAGGCATAATCCCTTGCCCGCCGCAATTCGGCTTCGTTCATGCCCATTTCTGCCGGCGTGGCTCGGGGCCACTCTGGAAGCGGCCAAACGTCTTTGTTAGGCCCCGCAGCAAGTACCCCTACATCGTTTAGGGCTATTGCGGTCAGAAGCAGGACCACCCCGGTTTCTCCAACCCTCATGATTATCCTCCTACATATGCTATTATACCTGATAATGAGGTCGCCGTCAAAAATATGGCGCGAGAAGTTCAGTTCTATTCCCGAACATCTCCTCTGATAACTCTCCCAGTCATATCCCATTGACGACGGCGGGGATTAAGGTTATAATAAACTGTGCGGTAACTACTCAGCCGGTTCAACTGCGGTAAGAAGAAAGGAGCAAGATTATGGTAAAACACAACTGGAACCTCTCAGCCGCGAAATGGCTGGTTGGAGGAATAGTGGCAGCGCTGGTCGGTGTGGCTGGGCTCGTGCAGTTGACGGCGACGCCCGGTTCGCCCCAGGCTGCGCTGGCGAAACAGATTTTGCAGGAGGCAGGAGTGAAGGGCGGGTTAATCGTCCACCTGGGCTGCGGCGACGGGAAACTGACTGCCGCGCTGTATAAGTACGCCCCAGGGGGAGAAGGCGGACGGCTCAACGACACCTTCCTCGTGCACGGCCTGGATGCCGACCCGGCGCAGGTCAGAACCGCCCGCAAATATGTGCAGTCGCTGGGCATTTACGGGCCCGTCTCGGTAGAACGATGGGAGGGCGACCGTCTGCCCTATGCTGATAACCTGGTGAACCTGCTCCTGGTGAGCGACGAGGGCCGTGCATCGGCGCAAGAGGTGCTACGAGTGCTCGTGCCCAACGGGGTAGCGTTAGTGCCAGTGACCGGGGGACAAATTGCGCCGGCGATGGAAAAGCAAAGGCTCGCTCGTCACGTGGATATCGGTGGCCGAAAGTGGGTGAAGGTGGTCAAGCCGAGGCCCAAGGAAATTGACGAGTGGACTCATTATCTCCATGACGCAAGCGGCAACGCAGTTGCCCATGATTTAGTGGTGGGGCCGCCCCGCCAGGTTCAATGGATTGCGAGGCCGCCGCATACCCGCAGTCATGAGCATCTCCCGAGCGTCATGGCCCTGGTCTCCGCCGGCGGACGGATTTTCTACTTAGCCGACCGCGCCCCCATCTTGTCGATTCGGCGACCTGCCCAGTGGTATCTGGTCGCCCGCGATGCGTTCAACGGCATTCTGCTCTGGGAACGAGGCTTCAGCCCCTGGTTCCCCCATATCTGGAACTGGGGCGCTACGCCTCCTCAACTGCAACGCCGGCTCGTGGCCGTTGGGGACCGGGTATATGTCACCTTGGGCCTTTACGCACCGTTGAGCGTGCTTGATGCGGGGACGGGCAAAACGCTTAAAGTCTACGAAGGGACGCGGGGCACAGATGAGATTGTGTATCACCAGGGCATTCTCCTGCTGGTCATTCGGGAGGTCACCAAGGAACGCTTGGAGGAACGAGAGAAGTGGGCCCGACTGGAGCGGATGGACAAATCACCCCTCTATGCGCGGGAAACTGCTCAACCGCTCCTCAACCAGTTCCGCTCCATCGACTCGAAAGCGCCGAAAACCCTCCTCGCCATTGAGGCGAAATCGGGGCGTTTGCTTTGGAGGAAAACAGGGGCGGAAGTTGCCCGGTTGAGGTCTGTGAGTCTATGCGCCGCTGGCGAGCGCGTGTTTTATCAAAACGGCAATGAGGTTGTCTGCCTCGAACTGCGGACGGGCCGACAAATATGGTCCACGCCCTCTACCCGCTTGCGCGTGGTCTCAGATGGTTACGTAATCTGCGCCGACGGCCAGACGATAACTGCTCTGGCCGCAAAAACCGGCGAGACCCTGTGGAAGCAACCCTCCCTGCTCTGTCAGATTCGGGATGTATTTATCATCAACGGCTCATTATGGCTGGGCGGGTTTAAGCCCTATCAGGGACGTAAGAAAGGCAGAAGGGGGCCTGCCTGGGGGCCATATTTCGTGACCCAGCGGGCCCTCACCACCGGCGAGGTGCTCAAACACCTCGCCCCGGAAAATCCGGGACACCATCATCGCTGCTGGAGCAACAAAGCCACCGACCGCTACATCCTCTCCGGCCGGCGGGGCGTGGAGTTCGTCGACCTGCGCACCGGTGAGGTTTTGTGGCATAACTGGGTGCGAGGGGTTTGCAAATACGGCATCATGCCAGGCAACGGTCTGCTCTACGCGCCGCCCCATGCCTGCGCTTGCTACATCACGGCAAAACTGCACGGCTTCTATGCCCTCGCGCCCGCCAAGCAGGAAAAGACAGAGAGCGAGGTTACGGCGCAACTGGAGCGCGGCCCCGCATACGGCGCCATTGAAGGGCCCCAATCGGCAAGGGAGAGTCCGCCCGATTGGCCCACCTATCGCCACGACGCCCGGAGAAGCGGCTACTTGCCTTCACCGGTGCCGGCCAAACTGCGCCGGGAGTGGCAGACGACTGTGGGTGGTAAACTGAGTAGCCTCACGGTGGCCGAGGGGAAAGTGTTTGTAGCCGCGGTGGACGAGCATCGGCTTCTGGCGATAGATGCCGATTCCGGGCAGCCGGTATGGAGTTTCACCGCTGGGGCACGGGTGGACTCGCCTCCAACCATATACAGAGGTCGAGCGCTCTTCGGCTGCCACGACGGATACATATATTCCCTGCGGGCATCCGACGGCCTATTAGACTGGCGGCTCCGAGCGGCGCGGACAGAACGGCGCATCATCGCCTACGGGCAACTGGAATCGCCCTGGCCTGTTTATGGGAGCGTGCTGGTTCAGGATGGCATCGCCTACCTTACGGCCGGCCAATCATCCTACCTGGATGGCGGCCTTGACCTCTATCGCCTTCAACCTGAGACCGGCGAAGTCCTCTCAAAGAAGAGGCTCTACAGCCCCGACCCCAAGACTGGCAAGCAGCCTAAGCAGTATGGACCCAGTGCCATGCCTGGAGCATTGGCGGACATCCTCACCGCGGACGACCGATATATCTACTTGCGCGACCTGGTCTTCGACAAACACTGGACCGAACAACCTCAAGGCGACTTCCACCTGCTCACGCTGACGGGCTTCCTTGACAATTCGTGGGCTCATCGCTCCTACTGGATATTCGGCACCCGCTGTTCCGTCGCTACCGGATGTAGCGGCCGCGACAGGAATTTGATTTACGGGAGGCTGCTGGTCTTTGACGGGCCGTCAGTTTACGGATACGGTCGGGCCTCGGTTCATTGGTCAAACCAGTTGCAAGACGGACCCTATCGGCTCTTTGCGCTCAACCCGGCCGACAGGACTATGAGGTGGACGAAACAAGTGCCCATCTATGTACGGGCGATGATTCTGGCCGGCCGGGTGCTATTTGTCGCTGGGCCCATCAAGGAGAGAACGGGCCTGTCAGAAGAAGGCAAGCAGAGCCAAGCAGCGTTGCTGATGGCCATTTCGGCCCCCGATGGTTCGGAATTGGCCCGGTATCAACTGGCTGCGCCACCTGTATTTGACGGCATGGCTGCGGCCAACGGCCGTCTTTTTATCGCCGGCGAAAACGGGCAGGTTATCTGCCTGGGGAAGTAGGGTTTAGTCGTTGTCCACGCGGGAGAATGAAGCACAATGCTCTTAAAGGTGTCAACCGACCTGTGCGAAAACCGATGGATGCCTTTGGGCAAGCCCTGCTGGAACTGGACATAGACTTTCACCTCACCATTGGTCCTCGCACTGGGTTACTTAGGACTGTGTCTACACAGGAGTAGCCGCATCTTTTCACCACGTAACTCCTATCTTCTGGCTGGGTTGTTGGAGACGGTGACAGCGATTTCCTTCACTACAAACTTCGTTCGGTCCACCACCGTCAGCGCAAACACGTACACCCCCGGAACAGTGAGTCCCCTTACCTCGGTTGCACGTCCGCCCTGTTTGCTAAACCTAAGTTTTGCGCCCCCAGGCTTGCGTTTCACACGCCACCAATGGGTGATTACATCGCCGTCGGGGTCGCGTGTCACGGCGGACAGGGTGGTGCTGCTGTTGGGAAGCCTCAATTGGGACGGGGATGCCTTAATGCTTTCGATAACGGGCGCAGTGTTAACGGGATAGACGGGCACGGTTAGTTCCTCCGAAACTGTGTTCGCCCCGTCGCTGACGGTGAACTTGAACACGTACTCGCCCGGCACGGTGAGGTTGGTCACCTTGCATTTCGGTTGGTTCGGAGTTTCCAGCCGGACCGCTGCACCCCTCGGTTGGCGGACAACGCTCCAGCGATAGGTGAGTTTATCGCCTTCGAGGTCATGCGCCCCGCCGCGCAGTTCGGTCGTGCTTTGGGGAAGCGTGACCAACACGGGGATGCGGTTGTGCACATCAATGGGTCGAGGTGGCTGGTTGCCCCGAAACACCCGGAGGGCAACCTCCCGGCGAACCGTGTTCTTGCCGTCGCAAACGCTCACGGTGAAGACGTACTCCCCGGGCACCGTCAACCCGGTCGCCCGTGTGGTGGCCGAATTCGGCCTGGTCAGCCGGACGTTAGCCCCCCGCGGCTGGCTGGTGACCGACCACGAGTAGGAAAGGCGGTCTATTTCAGGGTCTTGGGCGATGGCGAAAAGGCTGACCTCGCTGGCGGGGAATTTGAGGTAGTTCGGCTCCGCTCCCCAGGTCGTCGTGGTCGGCGGGAGATTCCTGCCCGGATGCGGATAGACCGTGAGCACTGCGTTAGCGGGCACCTCAATTGTTAGGCCCCCCGTTCGCCCCACAGTCCGCACCCCAACTTCCCGATAAGGTTTCGCCCCCTGGGAATAACACACCCCATACTCGCCCGGCGGCAAACCCCGGATGGTTACCCTTCGAGGCTCCTGAGGGAGCTTAGTGTTGAGGAGCACTACGGTAGTTCGTCCCCGATGCTGAAACGCAAGCACCCGCAGCGCCGGGGCGCTCGCACGCGCCTCAATTCTAACCGCACCGGGCCGGACGTAGTGCATGACTTGACGAAAGTTCCAGAACTGCCGCCCCCGACGGAAGGAAGTACCGTTGAGATGGAAGTAATAGTTCTGGCCCCTCGGGCTGGGTCCCCCCAACCCGTAGATGGACCAATAGGCAACGCCGCCGATGGTTAGGTCCTCGTAGAGGTGGTCTATGGTGAGGTGCATGAACTCGGTCTGCGCGGTATCTTTGCCCCGGGCCCGAGCGAAGTTGCGAATTTTGGCCATCCATTCCTGGTTGTTCCGGCCGTACCAGTGATAACTGAGCACCTCGATGTATGGCCAAAAATCGGGGTCGTTCCTGGCGGCTTCGATGTATCGCCAAGTGACCCGGGCGTTGATGCCCTCGGGGAACTGACCTTTCGTCCTTATACCTAATGCCTTCATACGTGCGCCGAGCACCTTCGTCATCTCGAGGACCACTGGAGGCTGGAACCGGTTGTGGTTGCTGGCCTCGTTGCAGATGACATAATGGGTCGGTTCGATACCGTATTTGCGCTTGAGATAAAGGATGAAGGAGACGGCATTTTCGGCGTACTCACCGGGGCTGCGGAACATCCATTCAGGCACATCGCCGGTACTGCCGCCGGTGAAGAACGAAGGACTGAGCCACAGTTCGAACGGGTCGCCATTGGCTTCCACCCGCCGCTTGAAGGGCAAGATATACTTTACCACGTGCTCGTCGGCGGGCGCGGCGTTCAATTTGGAGTAGTCGGTCTCGTCAGGGTCGCCGTTGTCATTTTCCCATTCCCAACGCCGCATGTTGCTGCGATTGCCGTTGGGTTGCTGCCAGCGGATACGAGTCAAGCCCAGTTCGTTCACCGCATCGTCCAGCACGTCGCGCAGTTGCCTCGGCGATGCACCTAAGTAATGCGGATTGCAACTCCAGCCACGAATGGTTTGGTACTTCCGGTTGGGATTGAGGGTCACCGTTATCCCCTTCGCCGAAGTGGTAGGCACCCGACTGGCCAAAAGAAAGGCACCGAGCATTGCCAAGAAGAACACGAGCAGAATTTTTATCCATCGCATGTTTACCCCTCCTCGGATAAATTCTATCATACCCGATTTCCCGGAAACCGTCAAATCGAGGGGTCGCTCATAATTTTTGCCCCTGTGATTTCAGTAAAATCACGGAACTAATCAACCCTCCTCTTAACCTCCGCCTGACTATTGACCTGGATGCAAATCTCTGGTATAATGACGGTAACCTCCGCCAGGAGGGAGATATGAAGGTCACCGGCTATTAGGGAGGTGGAACAATGTCGAAAATTTTCCAGCCCGGTGTTCTGGTTCTTTTCCTGCTCGTAAGCATTGCGGCAGCGGCTCAGAAGCCTCTGCGCTTTGAAGCCGAAGACATCAGCGAGCCGAAGGAGGCTTGGCAGAAGGACACTTACAGTGATACGAAGTGGAACCTGTGGTCCACTGACAAAGACGCCTTGAAGAAATGGTCTGAGGGCGTGGTGCTCCAATCGCCGCGGGTTATGAAGGACCGGGAGCGACCCGAGGACGGCGCGCCACCTCTGCACAGCGTGGTAACGGG
>DTZQ01000692.1 GCA_012961305.1 Armatimonadota bacterium
CAATTGCCAGTGTCCCACCGGCAGGCGAAAAAGTGACCGACATACTGAATGGAATTCCCCCTTCAGCAACCACATGATAGACATGAGCGGCCCCCTCACTTGGACGGGAATTCCTCATCTTACACCACAGAAAGCATTTAGCCCGGCCGTTTGACGGCCAAGTAGATGAAGCAGGTCAGCACTTTGCCGGTGGGGTTTACGTCGGTGGAAGGGTGTACGGTTACGTGGGGAAACCAGCGTTGTAAGCGGGCAGCAAAGGCCACATCCTCTTCATAGGCCCACACCGCGAACACACCGGCGGGCGTAAGCCGCGTTCGGACGTGCCGTAGGGTTTCCTCTCCGTAAGCGCGTTCATTGGCGGGGCGCACCAGCCAGGTGGGGCCGTTGTCAATGTCCAGCGCGATGACGTCGTAGCGGTCCGGCGTGGTGGCGATGAAGGCGCAGAAGTCGTCCCGTACCAGTCGCACCCGGCGGTCGGCCAGGGCTTCCCCGTGCAGCGGAGCCAACACCCCTCGGTTCCACTCCACCACCACTTCCTCGATTTCGATGACCGTTACCTCTCCTACCCGCTCGTCTGCCAGGGCCGCCCGCACACTGTAACCCATGCCCAGTCCTCCGATGAGCACTGGCAGCGGTCGCACCCCAGGACAGCGCTGCAGGGCTTGCTCCACCAGTACTTCCGAAGAGTGGCCGCAGTAGGAGGCCATCAGGAAGATGCCATTGAAAACAATTTCGTACTCCCGTCCCCTGTCGGGCAGAAGTACCTCCCACAGGACTATCTCCCCGTTCTCCGTACGCCGACGGTCGAGAATTTGCCGCGTAAGTTCCATGCGCCCTTTGGCTCCTGTGATTCTTCAAGTGTACCACAAAAAGCCCGCGGGGTCAAATGGTTTACCTGGTGGTTCGTTGAGAGCGGTGAGTAAAGCCTCAAGAGGTCAATTTACCCATTGACCCATGGACGATTCCCCAACGAACTTCAAGCGATAAGCCCTTCAGGGTAGGACCCGGTGGTGACATTTAGCATTGACAAGGCCCTTCGATTCCGGTATAATGCGGCCGGAAAGGAGGAAAATATGAAACGGGAGATAGTTCTGTGGTTGACAGCGACCTTAATGGTTGGCCTGGCGCCGGGTTGGGGCTATCCCACCCTTAACGGCCCGACCGGGTTGGTGCACACGCCGACGGCGGAGACAACGGAGGCGATGGTTGGAGTGGAAGTGGACGTACCTTACATCAACAGCGAGGGGGGCGGAGCGTACAACGTAAACGCGCTGGTGTCCCTGGGTGCGCGGGTAGAAGCCAATGCCAGCCTGCTCACGGTCAATCCCGAGCAGGCCAGCGCGGAAAACGGGTTTGGCCTTAGCGCCAAGTTGGTCTTGCGTCCCCAAAGCCTATTGCTGCCCGGCTTGGCCATCGGGGCGGCCTATCGAGATGTGACCGACGTGGGCAGGCGCACCATCCTGTACCTGGCGGCCAGCAAACAACTTACGCCCCGCGTGGCCGGAAGTGCCCTTTACGGGCATGTGAACCTGTCCTGGCAGCGGTTCGACCCGGAAGTGGGAGGCTCGGTGGAGGACTTCGTGCCCGCCGTGGGCCTGGAACTGCGGATGGACAACGGCCTGAGCCTGGTGGCCGATTACACCTTTGAAAACGACGTGGACGGGAAAGACATCCTGGCCGGAGCCCTGCGCTATCGGTTCAAACCCCTGCCTCTTCTCTGGATGCAAGTGGGTTTCGCCGACGACGGGGTCTTTTTCACCGGCCTGCGAGCCACGCTGGCATTGGGAAGATAATAAGTGCGGGCTTGTTACTGCTTGCTTTGCTTTTCCCAAGCCAGGCCGTTTTATTGCCCTTCAGTCAAAAGGCGCTGGGCTGCTTTTAGGGGCGCGTCCAAGGAAGGATGGTCTGGACCCGTCCGTTCAAAGGTCAGAACTCCGCCGGTCACCTCCTCCAAACTGTGGGCCAAGTGGGAGAGGGGGCTGCTTACTGCCACGTCTGGCGTCAAGCCCTGGCCGGCGATGGATTGGCCCTTGGGGGTCAGCCATTCGTCTGTGGGCAGAATCAGGGCCCCACCGTGGGAGAGGGGGAAAATGGTGGCCATCCGGTTCTGTCCGGCCGTCTGCTCGCCGACCAGTTTCGCGCCCCGCTGCCGCAGAGCAGCAGCCAGCCATTCAGCGGCTCCGGCCGTTTGGCCGTTTATCAAGACCGCGACCGGCTCGACCTCTGTCAGTTGCTCCGCAATGGCCCGGGCCGCCGTGAGCACCGCCGAGGTGACCAGTTCCCGGGGCAAGGTTCGCTCAGGTCGGTCAGGGGAAGCCGCTGGAACCTCAGGAGGCCAGGCGAAGTTGAACTGAAGGTTTAAGGGTTCCACCCGGCCCTGTACCCACAGGCGGGCCAGGGGGGTAGTTTCCAGCCGCTCGGAGGTGTAACGCAGGTCCACAATCAAACCCCGCAGGGTAGCCGGTTGCAGGGAGGTCAGGGCCTCTGCTACCTGGGAGGGCGCGTAGGGCCGCAGGGCCAGGAGACGCAGGTATCCTATCCCATCTGTTAGGCGCCGGGCCTCGACTACCGGCAGGCGAATGTAGTCGCGGACGATGCGGAGGGTGCGGTGAACGGTGGGGGTGGCAACATGTGCCACTTCCAGGCGCACCGGAGTGCCCGCCGGGCCGCGAATCCACTCCACCGTTACGTCCAGGGGCACGCCAGCCGTGTCCTGTCCGTCCACCCGCAGGATGCGGTCGCCAGGTTTCAGCCCTGCCCTTTCAGCCGGATGGTCAGCGAAGACCTCGAGCACTATGGGCCGGTCGGTATCCCGGTCCTGGCAGAGCAGGGCCCCGATGCCCTCGAAATCGCCCCAACTGCGGCGCAAGGCTTGGTACTCTTCCGGGGTCAGGTACACCGCCTGGGGGTCGTCCAGGGCCGCGATAAGCCCGTGCAAGGCCCCATCGCGCAAGTCAGCCGACGAGGGCAAATCGCAGTAGTGCTCCTGCAACAAACGAAACGCTTCCTCGACGGCGGCGGAAACCTCACTCCGAGGTGGAGCCACCAGCCGCAGTGGGGGGTGCAGGGATTGAGCCCACCAGAAACCCACACCAAATCCCCAAGTCCCGCACAGAACCAATAGCAAAGAGACGGAAACATAGCCCGCCCAACGAATGAAATCACGCCCACGCATGGTTCTCCTCCTTCTTTTGCCTTTACCTTTCTAAGCGAACCAGAGGGCCCAGAAGTTTCCAATTTCTAACCTTTGGCCGGAGAATCACTCCTGGGCCACCGCAGGATGGCAGATAGCCCCTTGTCATTTGCCCCCGTTCCCCGCTTGCGGGAAGGGTGGAAGGCTACGGAGGCGGGTTTTCCGGGTGGTTCTGTGGCTAACGGTGCAACTGGTAAAACGTAAAGCGGGTAGGATTACGCTTTACGGGAATTAAGGCACAAACTTGGCTGCCAGAAGCGGGCGCCGGCCGAGGCTTTGACCGCGTCCATTTCGGCCAGCAGGAGGGCAGCCAAGAAGCCGACTTTTAGGCAGGTGCGCTCGAGGGGGATTTTGTCCTCTGGCGCGACAAACGTCCCGCGCGGGCGGTTGGCGTAAACCACGCACACCGTTCCGGCCCGCAATCCCCGCAGGGCGGCCAGGGAGAAAAGGACGCTGGATTCCATCTCGAAGTTCAGCACGTTGCGCCGGGCCAAATCCTCCTGAATGCCCGGCTGCCGCAGCGGGAAACCGGGCACCTCCCGCCCCTGGGCACCGTAGAACCCGGAGGCACTGGCGGTCAGGCCCAGGTGATACCGCGCCCCTAACCGTTCCGCCGCTTCCACCAGCGCCAGCACCACCTCCAGGTGCGCCACTGCGGGATAGCCGGGTGGCACAAACCACAGGCTGGTGTCCTCCAAGCGTACCGCCCCGGTGGTGACGACCAGGTCGCCCAATTCCATCTCCGGCTGCAACGCCCCGCAGGTGCCCACCCGGATGAAGGTAGGCGAGGAGGTGATTTGGCAGGCCTCCAGGAGGGCAATTTCCAGGTTGTCCGGCCCGATGCCAGTGGCCAGCAGAGACAGTTCCCGCCCCTCTTTGGTGCCGGTAAAGGTCACAAACTCCCGCTGGCGGCGCTCCAGGCGCACTTCATCGAACAAATCCGCCCCCCGCTCCGCCCGTCCAGGGTCCCCCACCAGCAATACCGTCTCTGCCAATTCCCCCGGGCCCAACGCTAAGTGATACTGTCGCTCGCCCATAAGCACCACCTTCCCGCGGACAAGCAGGCAAAACCCGCGACGTAGTTTTCCATTCGCCGCCATTTCATTTTTCCCTTCCCAGCCAAACTGCTTGTGCCCGGCTAAAGCCTGGACTCCAAGACCGGTCTAATGCAGAGCAAGCGTACTGCCCGGCGTGTGAGCGCGTATGCGGCCAGAAAAATTTTTCCCGCAAATTGATTCCTTCGTGCGTATAGTATATATGGAGTTGGCGGTAAGCCACCGAAACACCTTGTAATTTCAGCCCGAGGTCTGCCCGTGGAACCGTCGGATGAGGCCATCGTAGAGCGAGTCCAGCGCGGAGAGACGGAGGCCTTTGCCGAATTGGTACAGCGTTACCGCCACCGCCTCTACAGCCTGGCGTACCATCTGACCGGCCACCCGGAGGAGGCGGCCGATGCCGCGCAGGAGGTTTTTGTGCGGGCCTTTGAAGCCCTGCCTCGCTTCCGGCCCGAGGCTCGGTTCGCGCCCTGGCTGTTCCGCATCGCGGCCAACCTGTGTGTGAGTTGGCAGCGGCGGCTGCGCCACCGCCCGGCTTCCCTGGAGGCCGCGCTGGGCGAGGGACAGGAACCGGTGGCTCCGGCCTTCGGTGACTCCTCACCTACGCCGGAAGAGGCCTACTTGCAGCGGGCCTTCCAGGAGGAAGTGCGCCGGGCCGTGCGCAGCCTGCCGGCGAAGTTGCGCCAGGTAATTGTCCTGCGCTACCTGGAGGACATGACCTACCGCGACATCGCGGCCGCGTTGGGCCTGCGGGTGACCACCGTGGAAACCCGCCTGCGGGCCGCCCGACGGCTGCTGCGGGAGAAGTTGCAAAGGTTGTTGGAGACGAACGATGTCCATTTGCCAATACATTCGTAACCTCCTGAGTTCCCACCTGGACCGCGAACTCGCCCCTGAGGTTGCGGCTAAGGTGGAGGCCCATTTAGCCGAGTGCGCGACCTGCGCAGCCCAGTGGGAACGCCTGCGCCACGAGTCTGAACTGCTGGCCGCCTCTTTGACTCCCCAGAGGGCCCCGGAAGCGCTGGAGGGGCGAGTAATGGCCCGGGTGCGCCAACGGGCCGGGCGCCGCTGGAGCCTGACCCAATCGGTCAGTCCTCGCCTGGGCTGGGCAATGGCGATGATGGCCCTGCTGCTGGGCATTTGGGGAGGGCTGCGGGTGTCAGGACCCAGAGGGCGCATTCCCCTGGGCGAACCCACCATCGCCGCCGGCCTGGGGCCGTTGGAAGTGCAACTCCTGGGCCAGCGGGAGTGGCTGGTGGACAGCCCGGCCGCGGTGCGGGTGGTGGTGCGCGACC
>DTZQ01000693.1 GCA_012961305.1 Armatimonadota bacterium
AACCGAATGCTCGTAGACCGACCCCTTTTTGCCTGACCGGGGACCGAAGACGGGGGACCGGGGCTTTCTTGCCGGTCTTCGGTCTCCCGTCATCCTTAGGCCGGTCTTCGGTCCCTTAACTCATTGGTCCTCACCAGTTATTATCTTATACCATATTGTTGAGCAGTTGTCAACTCTCCCTGCGTGATGGCTGCCAGCACCCGCTCCGGGGTGAGAGGCAGTTCGGTCACCCGCACTCCTAAGGCGTCGGCTACGGCATTGGCAATCGCCGCAGCCGTGGGAATAATCGGCGGTTCGCCTACTCCTTTGGCTCCGTAAGGGCCCTCAGGGTTTTCCACTTCCACCAGCACCGTCTCTATGGGCGGCACGTCCTCAGCCGTTGCAATGCGATAGTCCACCAAATCGGGGTTTAACACGTGACCGGCGCCATCATAGCGGTAGCCCTCCCAGAGGGCAAGGCCCGCGCCCTGTACCACTGCTCCCTGCATTTGCCCCTCTATCAGCAACGGGTTCAAGGCACAACCTACATCTTGGGCAGCAATCAGTCGCCGCAGCCCAATTTGGCCCGTCTCTGCATCCACCTCCACTTCCGCAATTTGCACCGCATAGGCCGGACGGGAAGGTCGGCTGGCCAATTTCCCCCCTCCTAGGATAGGTCCTTCCGCCGAACGGATGGCTGCTTGCGCCAATTCTCGGAAGGAGACCCCTTCCTCTGGCCGCTCTTTCATCCGCACCCGCCCCTCCACTACTTCCAAGGACTCTGGCTCTTCGCCCAGAATGTCCGCCGCCAGGCGAATCATCTGCCGCTTGACCTCCTCGCAAGCCCAGCGCACCGTCGTCCCCGTCGCGTAGGCCGTGCGACTGCCACCCGTAGTGTCGTGGTAGGGCACCGTATCCGTGGTACCCAACGCTACCCGGACCTGTTCCAAAGGCACTCCCAGTTCCTCTGCCGCGATTTGAGCGAAGAGGGTGTTAGTCCCGGTCAAATCCACTGAACCCGTAATCACCTCGACCGTGCCATCCTCGTTGAGGGTCACACTTGTAGCGGAGGAACCTACCCAGTTAGTCCACTCTCCGGCGGCAATCCCCCAGCCCCGTCGTTTAGGTGTGCTGAGGGATGATGGCGGAGAAGCAAGTCCTTTTCGCTGAGCCCAGTGCGCAGCGACTGCCTGCAGGGTTTCTTTGAAACCTATGCGAGGTAAGGGATGGCCATCTATGGAAACGTCTCCCTCTTCAACGGCGTTCTTTAAGCGCAGTTCCAGGGGGTCCATCCCCAGTTGGCGGGCCAACTCGTCCAGGAGACTTTCCCGGACAAAGGCCATCTGGGGCGCGCCGGGAGCCCGATAAGGGCCAGGGGCCATTTTGTTGGTGTACACGCCGTAGGAGCGGATGCGGTAATTGGGCAGGCGATACAGTCCCCGTAGTCGGTTAGAGGGCCCATCAGCCCCTGCTACTCCACCATCCCAGAAGACTTCTGCCTGCAGCGAGGTTAGGGTTCCATCGTGCCGGGCCCCCAACTTGGCCCGCACGAAACAGCCCGGCCCGGGATGGGAGTCGAGGAACACTTCCCGCCGCGTATCCACTACCTGTACGGGCCGGCCGGTTTTAACCGCCAGCAGGGCTGCCACCGGCTCAGCATAAACGAAGTTTTTTCCTCCAAAGGCCCCCCCCACCTGGGTGCCGATTACTGTGACCCGTTGCAGGGGCCAGCCCAGGGCTTGGGCTACGGGTGCGCGGGCCAGGAAAATCCCCTGCGCTCCGCTCCACACCGTCACCCGTCCTCCGGGCTCTGGGCGAGCCACGGCTGCATGGGGCTCTAAGTACACTTGATGCAAGGCCGGGATGTGGAAGACGAGTTCTACCACCACTTCTGCAGCCACAAAGCCCCTTTCCACCTCGCCCGCCGTAAACTCATTCATCCGGGCGATGTTATTCAGGGGGTTCCCCCGCAAGTCAGTCGCTTCCTCCAACGGGGCATCCAACCGCACTCGCGGGGCACCGGGCTGGATGGCTGCTTCCACTTCGTCCACCGCGGGCAGCGGTTCGTACTCCACCTCTATCAGAGCCAAAGCCTCTTCCGCTGCCTCCCAAGTTTCGGCCGCCACCGCCGCTACCTTCTGGCCCTCAAAGGCGACCTCCTCCCGGGCAAACACTCCCTCACCGGGCACATCAGCCGCAGTAACAACTGCCAAGACCCCTGGCTGAGACACCGCTCGGGAGGTGTCCACCCGCCTGATTTTCGCATGGGGATAAGGACTGCGCAGGACCTTCCCATACACCATCCCCGGCAACTTGACGTCGGCGGCATAAATTGCTCGACCCGTCACCGCCGCCCCCGAATCCGCTCGGGGAACTCGCCGTCCCACCAAGGTATGTCCGTCCATGAAGGACTCCTCCTGCCCTTAGATTAACCGCTCCGTGAGGAACGCAATGCAGTAATTCTCCCTGGCGCAGCCGATTCCTTCCCTGGCCGGGAACTTTCCCCCTTTTTAGCCTTCGGCTCCTTTGCTTTCCCCACCTTGCGACGACCTCCCACCTCGCAGGCTTCTTCGATAACAAGTGAAAGTCTGGTCTGAGGTAACGGATAGAGGCTCACCTGTGCCGTTATGTTCATTACTCCCGCTCCTCGAAACGGACACTCAAGCCGATGAACTCTCCCCAGAGCAGATGAACGCTGCCAGCGGTAGTATCCCAAGCGAGCGTAAAGCGCCGGCGCGGAAGAGCCTGATGTACCAGACGAATCAAGTCGCGCACCGAGTAAAAGCGGGCCTGACGGTAAATCGTTGCCCGAAACAACCCCCGCACGCACCGCCGGAACGCGGTCCAACTGAAACGGTTGAGCACGCCCAGGAGCAATCCCCGCTTGGCCACGCGTGCGGCCTCGCGCAAGGCTGTCATTGGCGAGGCGATGAACTCCAAGGTCGTGATAAAGGCGACCAAGTCGAAAGTTTCATCGTCGAACGGCAGGGCCGTGGCATCGCCACGAAGGTATCCAACTGTTGCTCCCTTCGCCTGCGCCACGGCGAGCATGGCTGCGGAGAGGTCTAAACCTACCGCTTGCAACCCTTGCGCTGCCAGCCAGCGGGTGAAATAACCGGTGCCACAGCCAACCTCTAAGACCGTCTTCACCGGCCCCAATTTGGCCAGCAAACGCTGCAGCAGGGCCTTCTCCCGCGAGGCCGCCTGATATCCGGGGCCCTGCTCATACCAAGCCTCATAGCGCCAGGCCCACTGCTCCTCGTTCCATGACTGCAAAGCGGTTCTCCACCTTTACCAACCCAGGGCGTACAAGGCCAGCCCCGTTCCTAAACCGAAGAGGAAGTTGAAAAACTTAACTAACAGCGCGTCCCGCCAAGTGTAAGAGAGCAGCGGCAGAAGCCCATGTCCATCTTGAACTAAAGAACTGGTGAGCAGGACGGAAAACGGAATTAACCCCTGAGCGAACAGGGTGGCGAAAATCAAGTGGGGACCGGACTCTGGCAGGATGCCTACCAAAGCAGCCAAAAGCAGCATCCATCCCGGATGAGCGCGTACTACCTCCTCCAGATTCCAAATCTGCACTCCCCAATGGGCGACAGCCAAAGCGAAGAAGGTCCACAGAAACACTCGCCAGAGGTGTTCGCGGAGCAGGTGGCTCCACACATGTTCTAAAAAGTAATGCCGGGCTCCCTTCTCTCCCACATGGATTTCACCCAGGCGGCACTCCTCACAGGGTTGGAATTTCAAAAGAGATACCAGTCGGTCTGCTATCCAGGCCAGGGCTACACCTCCTATGAACAGCAGGCCAAACAGCACCAAGGCCGAGCGGGGAAATAGGGATAGCATTACCAAGGCTTCATCCCCACAGGTAGCCACCATACAACCCACTAAGGCCCCAAAACTGAGCATACCATGTACATAAAGGGAAACAACCGCGAACGAGCCCAAGCACCCTGGTATTGCTCCCAAAAGGGCAGCACCCCAATACTGCCGCCATATTCCTCCCCGAATTAGGGTCCGCAACTGCCCCTGAGTGCGCACGTTGAACAGGTCCACCAAGACCATCATTACCAATACCAAGCCGCTGATTTTAAGGGCCTGTTTCAGAACTTCCCACAGTTCGGACATCTCTTTGTCCCTATGCCTCGGGGGTAGGTCATCCTGTACCCTGCATCTGGAATCCCCTTCTCCTCTCCCCCAAAAAGGAGGTCACCGAGGCGGTGGGTGGTAAGGCGTCGCTCTGGCGGCGAAGGGCCCTTGGGCCAGGGCCTCTTGCAGTTCGGAGGTCAGGGAGTGGATGGAGAAAAGCACCATTCCCTGCGCACCCCATTCCCGACATAGGGCGATTTGTGAGAGCACTTGTTCCGTCGGTTTAGTGGTCGTGCCCTCTGGCGTGCGCTTAAAGATGGACAGGCCCGGTACGATGCGAGTCAGAGTCGGGTCAGCCTCTTTCCACTCCCTCAGAGCCTCCTCCAGCCGTCGGTTGTCATTGAGGTAGGCCATGGGGATAACGTAGTCTATACAGCCCTCCTCCAACCAGCCGTACCAGTCCTGCAAGACCCCGTCTGCCGCCGCGCGGTTGTAAAACACGGCTGCACTCACCCAGGCCGCGGGCTTTATCTCCTTCGCCCGCCGGTACACATCGCGCACCAGCAAGGTCACAGTTTCACGCCGAAACTCATCCCATTGAGCGCGAGTTCGGCGGAACTTGGTCAGGTTAACTGCCTCCTCAGAGCAGGGAACGAGTGGCGACTCGCCTACCGGGGTGATAATCCTTTCCCCGGCGAAGTACTCCCCAACCCCCGCCATACCCGTCAACTCTTGCATTGTAGGATTGTCCATCGCGTGCACCGGTCCGTCAATGAAAATGGCCCGTCCACCTGCCTTGACGAACGACCTCAGGGCCTCCGTACTCTCGACGGTCAGCCGATAGACGTTGGGAACCAGGAGCACCTCTTTCGGCTCCAACTGGCTCAGTTCCTCGTCGGCAATAGGTTGCGGTTCCACCCCTATTGCCCGCAGCCAGCGGAGGTTCTCCTCGTAGCCGAAATATCTGTAGTTCGCGGCATTGTACTCCGACCGCCACAGGCGCACGGTCGTTTCTGGCCGGGAGAACGCTTTCAGGACGTTTTTCAGGATGTGCGTGCAGACAGGAAGCGGGCGATGTTCCGCGTGGAAGTTGAAGAGAAATACTTTTCCCTGGCCCAGTTCGTTGAGGAGTAAGGCTGGCGTGCCGTCCTCGAACTGAGCGAGCACCTGAGCGGTCGTTGGCCGCACCAGCGGATTGCCGCTGAGCCAGGCCACGGTCGGCAGGGTCTGGGCGGCAATCTGGGTGGCGTCAACTCCGTAGCGGCGGCGGAACTCGGCCAAGCAGTAATCGCAGTAACAGTAACCCCGGCCCGGATAGCGGATGTAGTCGAAATGGATGCCATCCACCTCGTACTTGCGCAGCACTTCCAACATCAGGTCCCGCTGGAACTCCCTCACCTCTGGCTTGCCGAAGTCGAACCAGAGGCGCGGCTGGCCCAGGGCGCTGCGTATCGCCCAGTTGGGATGCTCAGCGAAAATAGGGCCCGGCTCGTTCCGTCCGTAGGCGCCGTTTACAAACCAGGCGTGCAGTTCCATTCCCCGCTCATGGGCCCCGCGAACCATGTACGCCAGCGGGTCGAAGGCGGGGTCAACTTCCTGCGGGAATGGGGCAAGGTCGCTGTGGTAATAAGCGTGTCCACCCCAGTAGAAGACCAGCAAATAGACGGCATTGAGATGGGCCTGGGCCGCGAGGTCCAAAAGCGCGTCGGCCTCCTCTGGCGTCTTCGCCTTCGCCGCGTGCATCCAAACGCCGCGCATTTCCACTGGTCCCTCGGCGGCCTTGCTGGGCCAAACAGCCGTCAAGGTCAGTCCGGCCAAGATTAGAACTCGCCCCCCCATCTGTACACCTGACCAAAGGCGCATGGTTAAACCTCCTCAGGATGTCTTCTTACCCTCAAGACCCCAAAAGTACAGGGGAAATTTATGCTTTTATGGTGCTGTCTGCCTGACCTTACTGCGCAGGGCGTACCAGTGTGCGTCCGTACACTCTGTGGGGAAGGATAGGATGCGTTCCTCAAGGGCGGAGCGATAAGCGGCCATGATGATTTCAAAGGAGACACGCCCCCAGCGCAGGGCACAGGGATGGTCATCACAACGGCCCAGCAGCCAGTCCACCATCACTTGCGTCAGTCGCGCTTGTCCCTCGCGGTTCGTCTCGGCCCAAGGGTGGGGATTCTCTGCGAGGCCGTCGCGGTGCCACCAGCGCAGGCTGCGGTTCAATTGCACCCAAGCGCAGCCATTCTCACCGTAGGCTGCCAGTTGATACCAAGCCCAATTAGGTTCTCCTTCGAGATGTGGGGCCATCTGGCCGAACTCCAGATGGGCGCGCAGGCCATCTTCCCACCACAGCAGCAGGACAGCATTAGCCGGGGCCGCATGGGAACGCTCATATCCTTCGGGGCCCCAGACGTGGGCCAGCAGGTGCGTTGGCGGTCGCTCGCCGGTTATGGACAGGATTTGGTCAATCAGGTGTGTACCTTGCTCCATGAGGTTCAGTCCGGACGAGCCGCTGAGCAGGTGCACCGGCCCCAGTTCCTCCTGGGCAATCTGGCGCAAACGTTCCCAAGCACTCGCCAGCCGCTTTTGATGGTTGATGACCAAGCGCACCTCGTGCCTCTCACACACCTCGGTGATGCGTTGCAACTCAGACGGACGCAGAGCAATAGGCTTCTCACAGATTATCCCCCGTACGCCCTTTTCCGCCGCCAAACTGATTAGTTCCACGCGAACGGTTGGCGGAGTAACAATGTGCACCAGGTCTATATGCAGGGAGTTTAACATCTGCTCAGCGTCAGTAAAACGCTGCTCGAGGTCGAACGCATTGGCAAAGGCCTCTAACCGCCCGGCGTCTATGTCGCAGGCGGCTACTAACCGCGCTTCTTGAACGCGCTCGTAAGCGACGGCGTGCTCGCGCGCCCGTGGCCCACAACCGACGATGGCACTCTCCAGCATGGCATTTACCTCCTTTCTCCCTCGCTGCCCCAAGCGTTCAGCAGTTAGCCCACTCGTCGCCTATGGGGGAGACAATTTAGCGGCTCAACGTACCCGCAGGGTGACAATTCCGTTGGCCTCGACGGGAACGTGCACCGTACGCCCCTCCACCGACAGGGGAGCGATTTCCTCCTCCACCAGGTTGCAAAGCCGGGCCTCGGCCAACGGGAAGTGGGGCAAACTCAAGTCCGCTTCTGTTGCCTTTCCCCTGGTCTCGAACAGGCGGACGATGAACCCCGGCCCATCCTCGGCCCGCTTGACCGTCAAAACGATAACGTTGGCCGGGGTCACGGTGCAGAAACTGGTGCCCTTCGAG
The DNA here is from genome assembly GCA_012961305.1 of Armatimonadota bacterium. GTDB lineage: Bacteria > Armatimonadota > UBA10988 > UBA10988 > DTZQ01 > DTZQ01. Next base: position 7,376 of record DTZQ01000693.1, read on the forward strand.
GGCAGTCGGCCCGGCTGGCCGGGGGGCAGGAGGCGCGTGAGGAACGGATTGGCATGGCTCCAACTGAAATGCACCGCCGCGAGCGGGTCAACCCCCCCTCCGTGCGCGGTAATGGCGTACCGGAAAGTGAACTGACCTCCCTGCCCGGCCAGGTAGTTCGTAAACCAGTAGTTGTTCATCACGTAGGCGAAGATGGTGCCGTTTTCCAGCGGCAGGCTCTCCAGCCATTTGCCGGGGTTGATGTCGCCTAAGCAGATGAGGGGCGAATCTGGGGTTGACCAGGTGACTCCGTGCGTCTCCCCGCTCACGTCCACCCAGTGTTGGACGCAGTACCAGTCTTTGCACGCGCCCTTGAGTTGGTCCAGTTCCGGCCGCAGCACGCCGTTGGGTATCTCCACCTGGAAAGCAGGCTGCGGGAAAGCAAAGGGGAAAGCGAAATAGACGGCTTCCTTCGCGTAGGTCTTCTCCTTGACCACTTCGTTGACGATGTCTATGCGTTTCAGACGGCGGTAGAGCGTAACCGTGCACCTGATTTGCGGGGTGAGTTTAGCCGAGGTCTCCACGACGAGCGAGCCGCAGACGGGCCCCAGGGGGCCAGGGGTGAACTGAGCCGCTTTAGGGCTGAAAAACTGGAAGTTGGGCGGCGGCAGGTTGCGGTTTGAGTGAACCGCCTGTGTGCCCTCGCCGCCAGCGACGTAGAGGTACTGATTGACCTTGTAAGGGCTGTGTTGGTCCACCAGTTCCCGCTGCAACTCTTTATCGTAGATGCTACTGAGGCCACCCGTTTGCGGGTCAAAGGTGAGGCGAAAGAACTCGTTTTCCATTTGGCGGTTGTCGGGGCTGAACCGCACGGCTTCCCCCATCTCCAGCGGATTCTGTCCCCTGACCAACTCGTAAGTTTTGCAGCCCAATGGCGGCACCTCTTCGGCTAAGAAGCAGAGACGGTTCGGGGCTAACAACTGATAGGGCACGGGCCGCTTAGTCGCGCGGTCCACCAGCGCGAAGGGCCGTTGAGCCAGGGCCGCCGGCAGTTCCACCTGGGCCAAATCGCTGCGGGCCCAACTCAGGGAGTTGAACACCAGCACCGCAGGGCGGCTGCCAGTTTCAATCGCCTTTGCCAGCGCGTCCAAGCCGCTTTGTAACAGGTCAGCGGTCTCGCGGGCGGCATCGGTGGCGAAGGAGGACTTTATCGCCCACTGCCGCTTGACGAACTCCGATTCCGGCCGGGAGATGCTGGAATGCGCACCCCAAGTGTGTTCGTCGTAGAGCAGGACCTTATCCCAGGTGCGGTGGAAGTCCTCCCGGGGATACTTTTCTGTGAGGCCAAGCCAGGCAGCGATGGAGTGCAGTTTCTCCGCGGCCACGATTTGCTCGTGGGTGCGCCGATTGAGCGCGGTCTCGCGGGCCGAAGAGGCTGCTCCATCCTCCCAGAAGCAGCCCCCACCGCCGCGGAAGGTGGGAATTTCCTCCCCGAACCGCTCCTCAATGTAGCGGAAGAACTCCGCGTTGGTGGAGAGGATGATTCTCGGATAGGCCCATTTGGCGTTCCATTCCGCGGCCACCTCGCCGTATTTCGGGTTCAAAGGCTGATTATCGCCGAACGCCCCGTAGAGGAAAACAGCATCGTAGGGGTAGTCCTCCCGGTCGTAACCGGCTAAGAAGCGGGGCAGAATGCGATAGACGCGCTCGTAACTGTGGTACAGTCCAATCGCTCCCGCCTGGGCGTAGCCGCCGGTGAACCAGGTCAGCACTTTGGAACCGTCAGGCCCCTCCCACCAAAAGGGGGCGTTGTGCATTCGCTTGTCCGCGTACCAGAAGAAAGGCCCGCGAGTCTGATTGATACCCTCGGCAAAGTATTTCACCCCGGAGCGAGCCAACACGGTCGGCAGCGTCCACACGGAGGTGGGCACATCGGTCAACATGGCCGATTCCATCGGTATTCCGTACAGCCTCTTGAGCCGCGCGGCGAAGTAACACAGCCGGTTCAACTCCTCATGGGAACACAGGCCGGTGAGCATGTTGAGGTAGAGGGCCTGAACGCCCAAGCGCTCCGCCTTCGCCAAACGGAGGAACTCCTCCTTGGCCTCCTCCGGCCGGTCCCGCAGGTAATTCTGCGCCTGCCAACTGACCTCCAGGTTCCACTTGAAACCGGGCCACCGCTGGCAAGCGGCGATGGCTGCCTCGGTGTTCTCGTTGTGGCGCACTACGACCCGGTCCTGAATGTCCGTGTAGCCGATGTCGGTGTGGGTCGAAGGGGCGACGAACACGCGCCATTTGCGAGCCGGGCGCAAGGTGGTCTCCGCCTGAAGGGTCTCCTCGCCCACGCGCAGAGTGGCCTTGACCGCCTGTTCCTCTTCGACTTCCGGCACTCCCACCTGATACCTCTGACGCCCGAAACCGATTTTGGGTAGAGGTACGGTGACCTCTTTCCCGCCCACTTCTACCGTTACCTCGCCCTGGGTCTCCTTGCCCCAGTTATCAATGAACACCTCGAGGACCTGCTTCAGTTCTCCCTCCTCCTCAAGGAAGAGGATAGTCGGCTGCACCTCGAAGGCGCGAATGTCGGCCTTAGTTGGGGGTTTGAGGCCCACCTCCAGCCAGACGGCATCGTAGATGACCCAACTGGCCTCCTCGACGGCCAAAGTGATGGTGTTCTCTCCCACATGCAGCAGGGAGGCAGAGAAGGGCACCATCAGCAGGTACGGTTTAACCTCGTCCTTCGGCTTGGGCGCGGCGTTGTCCACCCCTGAGGGCAGCATGAATTGGGCCTTCTCACCGTTGATGTCCACGGTGAAGGTCGGCGCGGTGGGATGTACGTTGACGAAGTCCACCAGCAAACGGCAATCCCCCTCCAAGGGCTGGTCCAAAGTGAAGACGATTTTGAAGGGATGGACCCGCCGGCCGGCCCATACGTCCAGCGGCGCGGGATGGATGTAGGGCCAATCCTTTTGGGGGTCGCTCTGGCCGACGACGAAGGTGACATCTCGGGGGAAGGCTCGGGGGTAGGCGCCGTAGTTTCCGGCGATGGCGAACTCGCGATAATCATCGTCCGCCGCGCCGATGGCCCAGAGCCTCTTGGCCTCCCCCGCCGCCCAAGCGCTCGCCCCCAGCATTACCACTGCTCCTAACACGCCCATTGACAAACCCATTTTGCTCATTTGGTTCTCCTTCGGTTGTTGTTATGCTTCGTATCACTCCCTCACCGCTCCCAAGTTGCGATACCAGGTGAAATACAGGACCACCGTCAGGAGGGCAACTACTCCTGCGCAGAGCCAGGCTTCCCCCACCCGATGGGCCACCCAGTACATGGGCAGCATCCATAGACACCACAGCCAAGGGACGCCTAAAATTACGTTCACGAAGTCCTGCCAGAAGGGAACGTCCTTGGCGAACTCCGGCCGCTGGGCTTTTGCCTTTTCCACAATCGGCCCCCAAAGGCCCGCCGGCTGTACGCTCAGGTAGAAGTTGACCAGCACTTCCTCGTCCGTGGGCTCCGTGAGGTAGGAGGTCACTACGGCCGCCACCAGGCCGATGACCGCGATGACCGGGAAGTAGATGTACAGGGGCGTCTGTCCGAAGAAAACGGCCTGCACCAGCGAGCAGCCGATGCCCGTCAGCACGCCCACGGTGAACCCCCAGCCGTTCAGCCGCCACCAGTACCAGCGCAGGAAATTGGGCAGCAGCACCCCCGCACCCAAGGCGGCCATAATCCACATGAAGACTTGATGGATGGACTTGGCTGTGGCCCCGATGAGAATGCCCAAGAGAATCAGGGCCGTCGAGGAGATGTAGCCGGCGTAAACCAGTTGCCGGGGCGAGGCCTGGGGGTTGAAGTATTTCTGGTAGATGTCCCGAACCAGATAGGAGGCGCCGGCGTTGACCGTGGAGTTGAAGGTGGACATGAAGGCCGCTAACAGCGCGGCCAGGACTAACCCGCGCACGCCCACCGGCAGGAACTCCCTAATCACCAGCGGCAGCACCGCCTCCGGGTCGGTAACCCCTTTGAAGCCCACCAGGGCCAGGCCAGCGATAGCCATGGCCATCGGCCAGCGCAGGGTATGTAGGGCACCCCACAGGGCGCCCAACTTACAAGCGTCCCGTGGGTTCTTGGCCGAGAGGAACCGCTGAAAATCGTAGAGTTGTTCCGGCCCGCCCAAACACAGCAGGAGTCCTTTCATCACCCAGGCCAAGGTCAAGGCCCCGAAGAGGAAGAACTCCGTCTCCCGTAGGCCCGGCTCCCGCCAATGCACCTGTAAACTGAAGAAATCGGGGGGAACGCTGGCCCTCAGGTCGGCCAGGGAGACCTGGGAGAAACCAATCCCGCAGATAATCAGCGCGCCAAGGCTCATAATGATAGTCTGCACGAACTCGGTGAGGATGACGGAGTGAAACCCGCCGGTGATGATGTACGCCCCCGTGCAGGCCAGGATTACCGCTGCACACACGCTCCGGGGCCAGGGCAGGTATTGCTCGCCGAACTTGCCCATTCCCACCGCCGCGTAGGCCAGGAAGCCGCTGACGGTCACGATGGCCAGAATCGCGTAAGCCAGCCGTGCGGCCTCTCCCCCTTCTCCATCGCCGAACCGGGTGCGCATCCACTCCGCTGCGGTGATGACCTTTGAGCGGTTAATCCACTTGCCCATGTAGGCAGCGAAGAAGACCGGCAGGGGAAACCCCCAAATCCATTGGTGCCACATGGCCTTCATGCCCATTAGGCAGAGGAGGGAGACAATCCACATCGTTCCGGTGATGTCCCAATAGGAGGAACTGCCCGACATGGCCAGCATCCACCAGGGCATTTGCCGCTCGCCCAGAAAGTAGGAGTCAATACCCCTCGCCGCCCGCCGCCGGACGGCCACGCCAATGGCCATCATCCCCGCTATGTACAGCACGATAATTGCGACATCTACCCAGCGCAGCATGTTTAAGCCGTCCCTCTACAACCTGACGGGCTGGCCCTGCTGGGCCGACTGCAATAATGCTCGCTCCACTCGCAGGCGGTTCAGTCCTTCCTCGCCCGAAACGGGCACAGGTTTCCCATCCCGAATGGCCTCGACGAAGGCTTTCACCGCCGTTTGGGTGGTGGAGGGCAGGTCGAGCCGGTCGAGGATGAGCGAGGGCAACCACACTTCGGCCTCTCGGTTCTCCGTGTACAGGGTTACGGTGCCCACGATGTCGGCCATGTTCACCCAGGCCCGGGTGCCCACCAGGTCCACTCGCACTGCTGGGTGGCCCACGCGCTGCCAGTCGGAACTGATGAGCGTGCCCACTGCGCCGTTGGCGAACTTGAGGGTAATGGAACGCACCCGCCCGGCGGAATAGACGAACTCCTCGTATCGCTCATAGCGCATGGTGCGCTGCTCCTCCTCCGGCGCCTCGTGGATGCAGTATACCTCCATTACCTCTCCCAGCAGGCTGCACACCAAATCCAGGGTGTGGTGCAGACAGTAACCAAAGGTCAGGGCGGTGGCATAAATGGGTTCGCCCAAAGCACCGCTGTCCAACAGTTCCCGCAACTTCAAGGCGGAAGGGGAGAAGCGGTAGTTGTAACTGCACATCAACTCTCGGCCGGTCTCCTGTGCGGTCTGCACCATGCGCTCGGCCGAGGCAACCGTGTGAGCCAGCATTTTCTCACAGCAAACGTGGGCTCCAGCCCGCAGGGCGGCCACGGTGACCTCCTCGTGCTGAGCCTCTTTGGTGGCGCAACTGACCAAATCCGGCTGTGTCTCCGCCAGGGCCTTTTCCAATCCCACGTAGAGGGGGACTTGCAGTTCTCTGGCCAGGGCTTGCGACCGTTCAGAGGCAGTGCGGCCACATATCCCCACTAATTCCACCTCGGGATGCTGCTGATACGCCAGCGCGTGGTTGCGGCCCCAGCCGCTCCCTACCACCAATGCCCGCAATTTTCGGTCTGCCATAGGGAATCCTCCTTGCTATTTGACAAGATAAACCCCCCGTTGAGTGTTGCAGGAAAATATTACCTCATACCTGAACCGCAGAGGACGCTGACAGGCCACCTCCCTTCCCCCGCGATGCAGCCACACCTGGCCACCCCGATGCAGGCCACGCCCCTTCCCTTCCTGCGTGCGCCCCCCCTTCTTCCCCC
>DTZQ01000694.1 GCA_012961305.1 Armatimonadota bacterium
AGCGGGAATATCAGCCTCCGGCTGAGTAGTCACACTTGACATTGTTAAAGCCGATTTATTCGGCCCTCACCCCCCTGACCCCCTCCTTCACCAGTACTGAGTGCTGAGGGGCTCAGTGCTCACGACTCAGTCCTCAGTCCTTTTAGACAAGTGCCGTCTTGACGGGGCGGAAGCCCCTGACTCCAAAGGGGCTTTCTTGTCCCTTTAGTGAGGTAGAATGGACGACGGGCAACCAGAGGTGTTGCCCTACTGACCCCAACTCAACGGTTTCGCCTTGAAAAGGCGGTTTCCTTCCCCGGCAGTTGACTAATGGGCGAAGTTGTGTTAAATTGTGATAAGGACAGACCTGTGTGTCTGCCCAAGCATTTGTTTACCGCCAAGTGGGCAGAGCAATAGTTCGGAGTCAAGGCTTTAGCCGTTCAAGAAGATGATGACAGATAGCAGATGGCGGCTAACAGATGGAAAGGAGCGGTGTCACCATGAAACGATGGTTGCCCCTCTTGCTTGTCCTGCCCTTTTGGGCTGGTTGTGAGATAAAACCGCGACCGCTGACGCCCAAAACGACCGAGGCTGTGTCCCCTCCGCTGCCAGAGGTAACTCCTCCCCCGTCCGGCCGGAAGCCATCTGCCCCTTCCCCAGAAATTCCCCCTGCGCCCGAGGCACCAGAGCAGCCGCCGGCGCGAGAGACACCTCCTCCCGCAGAAGTGCTTTCTCCCGCGATTCTGACCGGGCCTCCGCCAACCTCCCTGCCGGTGCGAAGGCCAGCGATGGAACCCTCTCAGTTGCAGGCAGGAGCCCGGGTAATTACCCCGGCTGAACGCCAACAGGAGGTCGCGGCGAAACTCCAGCGAGTTCGACAGTTTCTCACCGCCCAGCACCTGGCTGGAATGCTGATTAAGTCCCCACCTAACTTCGCCTGGCTAACGGGCGGGGGAATCGAAGGAGACCGTACAGAGCCCTTCGGAGGGGTGCTCGTATTGGCCGAGGGCAAACAGTACTTGTTCGCGCCCAACAGCAAAATCCGGAAAGTCCAAACGGAACTGGCCGACTTGCCCTTCTTGCCCAAGACCTTTCGCTGGGACCGGGCCTACACCCAGCGTGCGGAGGAACAGTTGGTACGGGCCCTGCTTGGTGACCGTGTGGTTGGGGCCGATGTGCACTATCCGGGCACCGAATATGTGGGCGAGGCTTTCGCCCCTTTGCGGGTCGCGCTGGGCGAAGGGGAGCAGAAAAAATACCGATGGCTGGGGGCAGCAACGGCCCAAGCGGTGGAAAGGGTCTGTCGTTCCCTTGGTGCGGGGGCCACGCAAACGAAGGTGCGGGCGGCGTTGGCCGCTGCCCTGCGGGAGCGGGGAGTTATTCCGGTGGAACTGGCCATCACCTCTTTAGCAGCGGAACCCCGTAGTCTGCAAATACGGGTCCGGGCGCAGCGGTGGGGATTGGTAGTTTCGCTGACCCGCCAGGTGAGTTGGGGAACTCCACCGTCGGAGCAGCAGGAGGCGTACCAAACGGCGGCCCAGGCGTACGCGGCTCTGCTCTCGGCGACCAAGCCCCAAGCGTTGCTGGGCGAAATCTTCGCCACGGCCCAACAGGTTTATGCGGCCGCTGGCCATCCGCGCGCCCTCCTCGAGCGTCCCGTTGGCGGACTGACGGCCTATCGTCCCCTGGAAATGCCTGCCTGTCCCGGCAGTTCGCGCCTGCTGTTGAGCGGTTCAGCCGTAGTGTGGGAGCCGACTCTGGGCACGGCCGGCCTGGGAGATACCTTCCTGGTCCTGGCCGACCATCTGGAAATGCTTACCTTTTCCCCCTCTTGGCCCAGGGGCAAAATCTCCCATGCCGGACGGACGTACACGGTGCCGGAGGTATGGGTCTTAACTCCGGGGGAGGAAGAGTAAGAGTTTTTGTTTACTGCGGGATGCCTGCTCTATTACCTCCTCCGCCGGCGCAATCGGGGGGCCCGGGTGAGGAAAAAGTTCCGCACCACACTGCGCACGACGCGGGGCAGGCTAAAGCCCACTCCGATGAGGTCGGGAAGCAGGAACCGGTCGGGACGGATGGCCTCCAGCGGTTCCCCTCGCAGTTCGATGGCCTCCAAGTCGGTAACTCCCAGGTCCAACTGCCGGACGGCCTCCAGCAGAAGCCGATGGGAGGGCGGGGCTTGAATGATTTCCGCCAAAACGGTGTCTACAGCCGCACAATCAGTGCCCGCTACTACCAGCCCTAGGAAGCGGGGGTCGCCGCCTCGGGGGCCGGTGCGCTCCAAGGCCAGCCCCGCATCCACAATGGTCAGGGCTGGGGCCACAGCGGCGTGGTAGTTGGCCAGGAACAAAGCAAAATGAAGGTCGCGGCGGCTCTTGAGGAAATGCAATAGGGCCTTGCGTTTGCCCGGCAGGCAGCCGTAGAGGTTTTTCACCGCCCCGCAGAAGCCCAACTGACGGTGGGCCTTGAGTTTCGGCAGGTTGATGACCACTTCGGCTTCTAATACCGCGGCGTCCACCAGCACCCGACGGGCTACTTGGGGACGGGGGCTGGGCACGGCTACGGGACGACAGAACTCCACGAGGGGTACGCCGTACCGGGCGGCTACGTCCTTTAAGCCTGCAACTTGGGCTACTTGGGACAGGGCACCCCAGGCGGGACTGTCTCCCAGGAAAGGTTTTCCCCCCGCCGCCAGGACTAACTCGATGACCCACTGGACGAAAAGGGGATGGGTAGTCACCGCCCGCTCTGGCGGGTCGGGGGAGAGCAGGTTGGGCTTCAGCAGCACGCGGTTGCCCGGTTGCACGAACCGCTCCATTCCCCCCAGGGCGGCTACGGCCTCGGTTACCGCGGCTCCGACCTCGTCCGGCCTCAGTTCTGCACAGCGGGCGATGCTGACGGCCTTCACTTTTTCCCTCCCGGCTGGCCCTCCTCTATCCACTCTGCACCGTCCTCCCAGTACTCCTTCTTCCAGATGGGCACGTCTTCCTTGAGGCGGTCAATAGCATAGCGGCAGGCAGCAAAGGCCTCCGCTCGGTGCGGCGCGGCGACGGCAATGACGATGCTGGCCTCCCCAATGGTCAAGCGGCCTACGCGATGTACCATGGCCACCCGCTCCACCCCCCAGCGGGCCCGGATTTCCTCCCCAATTTGCCCCATTTTGCGCCGGGCCATTTCGGGATAGGCTTCGTACTCCAAATAGCGCACCCGGCGGCCTTGATGGTGCTCGCGCACCCGCCCGACGAAGGTGACCACCGCCCCACAGGTGGGATGGGCGACCGCCTCCTCCAGAGCAGTTACGTCCAGCGGCTCAGAGGTAATGGCAATTAGGGGGAGGGCTTCGCTCCTTCCCCTCACCGGTTCATTCTCTTGGCCTCCACTGACTGGGGGAATGAAGGCCACTTCATCGCCCTCCTGCAGTTCCGTGTCTGGGGGAGCATATTCCAAGTTCACCGTCAGGGCTACGGGGGAATAATTCTGCAAGCGCGGATATTGCTGCTGGAACTGCTCCCACAACTGGCCCACCGTGGTCCCCGGCGGGACCTGCACTTGCAAGGAACTCTGTCCTATGATGTCCCGCAGTCCAGCAAATACTTTGAGGGTGATGTTCATACTCCCACTCTCCTCATCGGTACTGGTGGCGCTGTTGGGAGACTTCGGCGGTGACCGCCCGGCCGATTTTGTACAGGGCTTCTGCCGCGGCCCGACGGGCCGCGCCTGTGCTGGTGGTCAGCATTTGCAACAGGGGGTCTATGGCCTCTGCGCCCCCTACTTCCCCCAAATATTGGGCCGCACGGATGCGGGCCGTTGTTTCCTCCGCCTGCAGGGCTTCCAATTGGAGTTCATATTCGTTTTTGGGCGGGGGTGGTGGAGGAGGAAGGCGACGGCGGCGGAAGCGAACCAAGGCAGCGAGGACCGCTAAAAGCGACCAGAACACCAATCCTCCCAATCCGGCCACCCACCAGCGAGCGTAGCGTTCCACATCGCGGCCCGGAGCGTAGCCGAACCGGGCATGAGCCCAAATTACGAAGGCCCGGGCTTGCTCCGGGGACACCAGGGCGTAAGTCGCTGCCCCACCGGCCCCAACCACTAACAGGAACAGCAGCAGTTTCCACCGCCAGGGGATTTTCTTAGGTTTCGCCGCGGCCATGCTTTACCCCTTCCATTTCGATTCCCCACCCCTTGGAGTCAGGCACTTCAGTGCCGTCACTCAACTTCCGCCCGCCCAGTGGGCCAGGTCATGCATGGTTTGCCGCAGGGCGGGGTACATTTCGACGTACTTCTTGAAGTAGAAGTCGTACACCTCGCGGTTCTCGGGGTTGGGTTCAATGCTGCGAGTGATGTGAACCATTTGTCGGGCGGCTTCTTGGACGCTGTGGTAACAGCCAGCGGCGGCGGCCGCACAGATGGCGGTGCCGAAGACGGTAGCATCGGGCACTTTGGTCAAGTACAGGGGCACCTTGCACACATCGGCGTGAATTTGCAGCCAGAGGGCCGAGCGGGCCCCTCCGCCGCAGGCATAAATGCCGGTAGGGCGGAAACCAGCAGCGGCCAAATCCTCCAAAATGTGCCGCGTGCCGTAGGCGGTGCCTTCATAGATGGCCCGGAAAATATGTCCCACCCCGTGTTTGAGGCCCAGGCCCACCATCGTACCGCGGGCTAAGGGGTCCCGCAGCGGCGTGCGGTTGCCCTGGAAATAGTCTAACAGCACCAATCCTTCCGCGCCTGGAGGAACCTGGGCAGCCTTTTCGTCCAAGACCTCGTACACCTCCACGCCTCGCTGCCTGGCTTCCTCCTCTTCGCGGGCACAGAAGTGGTCGCGGAACCATTTGACAATGGCCCCGGTGGTCGTCTGGCCACCTTCCAGCACCCAGGTGCCGCGAATCAGGGCATCGGGGTAGGGGCCCCACACGTGGGATTCAAAGATGCCGCAGGCGGACAGGGCCAGGTGGCAGGTGGAGGAACCCATGACCAGAGCCATCTGGCCCGGCTCCACCACACGGAGGCCCAACATAGCCGCATAGGCGTCAATCCCCCCCTGGGCCACCACCGTGCGGGGCGACAGGCCCAGTTCCTCCGCGGCCTTTGGCGAGAGGGTGCCGACCCTCTCGCCCATGGCGATAACGTCCTGGGGCCACTTCTCCAACACGTCGGTGAAATTGAGTTGCTTCAGCAGGTCCGCTGGCCAGCCGCCTTCCGGCGTGGCGTAGTTCCACTTGCAGGTGGCGTTGTTCAAAGAGGCGGCCCAGCGGCCGGTCAGTTGGAACATCATCCAGTCGGTGCATTCGATGAGGTAATCGGCCTGCTCGTAAATGTCCGGCTCGTTTTCCTTAATCCAGAGGGACTTGGGAATCATCCATTCTGGGGATTCCACCCAACTGACGTATTTGAGGACTGGATGTTTGGTTTTGGTTACGCGCTCTGCCTGGGACACGGCGCGGACGTCCATCCAGAGCAAGGCCCGGCGCAGAGGGGTGCCGTCGGCCCTGACCGGCAGCATGGTACAAGAAGTACCGTCCACGCTCAGGCCGACGATGTCCTCCGGCCGCAGTTGGCCCTCCCGTAGGCACTCCTGGACACACTCGCGGGCCGCGTTCCACCAGTCCTGAGGTTCCTGCTCCGCCCAGCCGACTTTGGGGTAGTAAACGGGGTACTCGCGGGAGGCGAACACCACCGGCTCCCCCTGCAAATCGAACACCCCTGCCCGCAGGCTTTGCGTGCCGCAGTCAATCCCTAATACGTAAGGCGGTTTAGGCATGGCCCTCACCTTCCTTTCTCAAATTACATCTTCACCCGCAGGGCCAGGAACACCCCTACTCCCAGGGCTACCACGTTGGGAGTCCAAGCCGCCAGGGGAGGAGGCAGGGTGCCCGTTTGGCCCAAGTAGGAGAAAGTATGCCAAAGGATGTAGTAGAGCATGATGATGCCCACGCTCAAACCGAAGGCCAAACTGAAAGTACTGCCCCGCTGTGGTCGCACTCCCAAAGGCGCACCGATGAGGGCAAAAATCAGGCTGGTAAAGGCCAGGGTAAACCGATTGTGCAGGTAGATTTCCAGCGGGGCAATGTCCCGCCGCCAATCGGCTCCCAGGGCCTCTTTGTGGGCAATCAAGCGGCGCAGGTCGCGGGCGCTGAGGTGACGCGGGTCAATGTTGGCCAGGGAGATGTCCTCCGGACTCTGGGTCAGGGCCGGAAAGGCCCGGTCCAAGGGCGCAAAAGCCTCCCGCCAGCGCATGTAGAACCCCTCCGAGCCAAAGGAGATTTTGAACGGCAGTTGCAGGGGTTCCTTGGCTACCTGGTCCAGTCCTATCAGCAGGTATCCGTGATAGAACTCCCAGGCTTTCCCCTGCCAACGGGCCTGGCGAGCATACAGGAGTTGGGTTAACTGGCCCCGATGGAACAGGGAAACCTGTACCTCGGACATCGTTTGGGTTTGGGGGTCTAATTCCTTAGCCAGCAGGGTTACCTGCTGTTTGGGGGATATGATGGCGCGGAAGAAAATGTCACTCTGCACCGTCTCCAACTCACCCGCCAGGCGCAGTTTGAGCCGGTCTTCCGCCTGTTGGGCCCAGGGGATAACCGTCTGATTCAGGGCCACGGTGACCAGGCTGATGAACAGGCTCCAGCCCAGGATGGGCACGAGCATCCGGCGGAAACTGAGACCGGAGGCGAACATGGCCACGATTTCGCGGTCGTTGGAGAGGCGGCCAAAACAGAGCAGGGTCGCCAGCAGGATGGACATGGGAAAGGTGAAGCCTAAGACGTAAAGCAGGCGGTAGCCGATTAACTCCAAGACGGCACTCAGGGAGAGATGATAACGGGCCATCAATTTGACCAAATCGGAGAGCACATCCGCGCCCATAAACATAGTGGTGAAAATCCCCATGGCGAAGGCAAAGGGGCCCAGTAGTTCCACTAACAGGTAGCGGTCTAAACGAGTGGGCCGGAAGGGGAACCACCCCCCTCGGACGAGGGAGGGGGAAGTCCACGGCAGTTCCGCCTCCGCGGAAGAAGTCGCAACCCTTTGCGGAACAGGGGGCATGTGGTTCATAAATGGAATTCTTCGCCGAAATAATGTTGGCGGGCGACTGGGTCGTGCGGGATTTCCTCCGCCGTACCCTGGGTCACAATTTCGCCCTCGCTCATGATATAAGCGCGGTCAATAATTTTCAGGGTGTCCCGAACGTTATGGTCGGTGATGAAAATGCCCAGACCCTTGCGGGCCCGCAACTCCACCACCATGCGCTGAATGTCGCCTACGTGCAGGGGGTCAATGCCGGTGAGTGGCTCGTCCAGGAGGATGAAAGAGGGCGAGGTCGCCAGGGTACGGGCAATTTCCACCCGGCGGCGTTCGCCTCCCGAGAGGGTGCCCCCCAGTTCATGGCGCAGGTGGACGATGTTCAACTCCTCCAGCAGTTCCTCCGCTCGTCGGCGCTGTTCCTTGCGCGTCAGCCCCTGTAATTCCAGAACCGCCAGCAAGTTCTGCTCTACCGTCATTTTCTTGAAAATGCTGGGCTCCTGAGCCAGATAGCCAATGCCCAGCCGCGCCCGATGGTGCATGGGCAAACGGGTGATGTCCTGCCCGTTCAGCAGGATACGGCCCTGATTGGGTGGCACCAGACCGACAATCATGTAAAAGGTCGTGGTCTTGCCCGCACCATTGGCCCCCAGCAGGCCCACGATTTCGCCAGTGCGCAGGTTGATGCTGACCTGCTTGACTACTTCCCGGCC
>DTZQ01000695.1 GCA_012961305.1 Armatimonadota bacterium
CGAGGGCAACTGCCTGCGGTTGGACATCAAGCCCTACGAGATACGCACCTTCAAGGTCTGGCTGCGGTGAGGGCCGGTTACTCTTTGCCGAGGGCGGATGGCCCACTGCCATCTACCCCGCCGAAGCAGATGACGGTCATTCGCTACTCCCCCTCTGTTATCCACCATCGTGGCGGTAGTGAGGCGGTGGGTGCCATCCCTGCCCAGTAGGAGGATGTTAGCATGAGCAAAATGTATGTCAAGCGAATGGGACAGGGGGAAGTATTAGAGGGGGAACCGATAGGACCAGAAGCAGAATTGCAAAAGTTGATTTTCGATTGTCCTTCCCTGCTCCCTGTGGAGAAGTTATGGGATGGCGAGTCTTTAATACCGTTGGCCATGGAATTTAGCGTTCCGGCGGGAAGCATTGACGTACTTTACGTGGACTTGTCAGGTTCAATAGTCATCGCCGAACCGAAATGGGGCATTTCGAGGGAGGTTTGGGATGAATACGTTCGCCGGCTGAACCAACTGCCAATTTTCCAGTACGAGGTAGAGAAGGTCATTGGACACTGCCGGGCGAGCAAGGGTAGCATCGAGGAACTGACCTCTGAGCAGTTTTCAGTTCTTGAGGAAACCCTAAAGTGGTTCTTAACAGAGGCAGATAAGGCCAAATCAGGAGGGGTCACTACCGAATAAATCGCCGAGATTATTAGACCCTGGAGGGTGGGTGAACTTTTTAGGGTCAGCAGTTTATCCTTGACGCTTTTCGGGAAAAAATGGTATAATTTAGGGTGGGGGAACAGTGTGAGGGATGGGTTCATGACCGACTTGTTTGCCCGAACTTTGCCGGAGGGTCCGGAGAGCACTCCGCTGGCGGAGCGGTTCCGTCCGCGGAGGCTGGAGGAGTTCGTGGGGCAGGAACATTTGGTTGGCGAGGGTACTTGGCTGCGCTGGGCCATTGAGCATGACCAACTGCGGTCCCTGATTCTCTGGGGGCCGCCGGGCAGTGGGAAAACCACCCTGGCCCGCATCATTGCCCAGGCCACCGGCGCGAACTTCGTGGCCCTTAGCGCAGTCACTTCCGGGGTGAAAGAGGTCAAGGAAATCATCCGCCAGGCGGAAGATGCCCGCAAGTTTCACGGGCGGAAAACCATCCTGTTCGTGGATGAAATCCATCGCTTTAACAAGGCTCAGCAGGACGCTTTCCTGCCCTATGTGGAGAAGGGCACCATTATTCTCATCGGGGCGACGACGGAGAACCCCTCCTTCGAGGTCAATGCACCTCTGTTATCTCGGGCTCAGGTGTTGGTGCTGGAGCCCCTGACGCCGGAGGAAATCCGTACCCTGTTGGAGCGGGCCTTGGCTGACCGGGAGAGGGGGTTGGGCGACTGGAAGGTGGAGGTGGAGCCGGAGGCTCTGGCTCACCTGGTGCACATCGCCGACGGAGATGCCCGGGTGGCCCTCAACGGCCTGGAACAGGCCGTGCTGTTGGCGGAGCCGGATGGAGAGGGAACGCGGCGGGTCACGGTGGCCCAGGCCGAGGCGGCCGTGCAGAAGAAGGCCCTTCTCTATGACCGAGCGGGAGAGGAACATTTCAACCTCATCTCTGCGCTGCACAAGAGCGTCCGCGACAGCGACCCCGATGCTGCCCTGTACTGGTTGGCCCGGATGTTGGAGGCCGGGGAGGACCCGCTCTACCTGGCCCGGCGCCTGGTGCGCATGGCCGTAGAGGACATCGGCCTGGCCGACCCCCGGGCCCTGGATTTGGCGGTGGCGGCGAAGGAGGCCATGCATTTCATTGGCCGGCCGGAGGGGGACCTGGCCCTGGCCGAGGCAACCGTGTATTTAGCCTGCGCCCCCAAGTCGAACC
>DTZQ01000696.1 GCA_012961305.1 Armatimonadota bacterium
ACCTTTACTAAACAACGGAAGTTGGTTCCCTCGGTTTCCCACCCACTTGATAACCGTAGCCCAAGATTTCCATCTTGGGTAGGTCTAACGGCGAATTTAACTTCGAGTCCGAAACGCTTCCCCTTGCGCCCGGTCAATCGGGAGGCCGCTCCGCTGCCTGCACGATGGTCGTCGCGGGAGGTACGGTCAGCCGCCGAGGTTTCGCTTCGGGCTGAGCCGGCGGGGTCGCGGACAGGACTACTTCCTCAGAGGTGAAATTGGCGGCGACAAAATAGGCCCGCTCCGAGCCCACTACGTAGGCCAGTTTGACGAACTGCTCGTCGCCCGTGGGCAGGCGACGGCAGAGGGCTGCCAGTTCGCCTGTGGCCCCCGCATCTCCCGCCAGAAACACAAAAGCGAGGTCTCGAATGACCTCCCCCGCCCGGTAGGAGCGCGGCGTGTCCTGATAGGGACAGTCTATCCGCTCTGTCAACAGGCTGCGCCAGGGCGCATTGCGCTGGGGGAAGTCACGCAGGGTGAAGGTGGGATTGGCCGCGGGACGGGCCTGTCCCTTTAGAGGGGGCAGGTAAACCAGGCCCAAGAGGTTGTCCACGTTGAGCCAGTTGGTATCCAAGTCGTGCCGTCGCTCCTCGCCTCCCTCTTCGACCCCGGTCAGTTCCACTCGCCCCCGCCCGCTGTACACCAGACGGCGGTTGTCGTTGAAGAGGTCGTTGGCCAGGTAGAGCATCAACCCCTCCTCGCGGGTAACTGTGAGGTCCGCCTGGGCCAGGGCCAAATCGAACAGTACCGCCAGTCCCTCCTCGGGCAGGGCAGTGAAACTGAGGTAGTGGTCAATGGCCGGCTCCCCGTTGCGGCTGCCCTCAGCGATGTGGCCGGTAGTGGTGAAGCCCTCAGCCCAGGTCTGTTCGCGATGGGTGAACTTCCGTCGTCGCATATCGTAACCCGCGACCGCGAATCGGCCCACGAACTGGTCTTCGCCCCACTCAACGAGGTCTTCGCCCTTCGCCGGTACGAACAGCCCGAAAGCATGGCCTGACCGAAGCATGCGCCAACTGAAGCTGATGAACGCCCGTGGGCTGCGGCTGACCACGAACTCGTTGGGTTCACTGGCCCAGGTTCCCCGCACCCGCTGCTGATATTCCTCTACCGGCGTGGGCTTCAGAGGCACCGGCTTGTCCTGGTGCAGCAGGTAGCACAGGGCCAACATGGCATAGCAGTCCGTTTCGTACTCCGCCGGGCGGTCGCCCATGATGTTGCGGGTGAAACGCCCGCCGAAAAAGGTGCCGTCGCGGTGAATCAACTGCTCCCGCTCGAAGGTGCGAAACCGCAGCCGCTCGAACAGCCGGGCATCGGCCTCGCCAAACTCGTTCTGCAGGTGCACCAACGCTGGCAGGATGAAGTACAGCCCGTAGAGGTAGCGCGGCCAGTCCTTGCCGCCCAAATAGGCGAAACGGCTGGTGTAGAGGAAGGTGCGCCGGATGACCTCGAACACGTCGCGGTAGTGATGGTAGAGAGCCAGAGGAACCGGGCGGTTTAGGCTGTGCAGGGCCCAGTACGACCAGGTGAGCGAGTGCAGCGGACAGGCCAGGTAACAGAAATGGTAGGCCCCGTGATTTTCGATGGTGAAATCGGGATGGACGTTGACCGTGGTGACCCAGTCCTGAATGGCCCTTCCATCTATTTCGGTGTCGTCGGCGGCATCCTGAGGCACGGAGAGGGTGTTAAAGGCAAACTGGCGCAGTTTCTCCTCCCACCGCGGCGCGTGGGGATGGTCGGGATAAAGGGCCACCGCCCAGGCCAGGATTTCGCAGTCCCAGGCGTTCTCCTCCGATTTGGTATCCCGGGCCACGCCGCCTGGGGGAGTGCGCTCTAAATGCCGGTCGGCCTCGTAGATGACCACCCGCCGCACCAGTTCCCTGTCAGCCGCGCTCAACTCCTTCCTCAGCAGTTGCGCCCCGGTAACCATTCGGGAGGCCCACCAGGCCGACTGCCAGTGGTTGCCCCATCGCCGTCGGCCGGGACGGTACAAATCGCCAGTCACATGGGTGCGGCACATGTACCGTAGGCACTGAAGGGCGTGCTGACGTACCGTCTCCCGCGAAACGCCTGAGGGCGCGGGGTCGTAGTTCGGGTCGGTGGCCAACAGGGCATAAACGAAGATGAAGTTGCCCATGGCCCGCATTCCCATTTCCGTGTGGGAGACGTCTCCGAACCAGCCTAAGCCCCGATAGAGAGCCCGCTCCTCCGCGGGTGTGTCGGGGGGGAAAAACTGCGGGTCATCTGCCTGGTGCCAGCCCCGTTCCGCATATAAGGGGAACCGTTCCAAGACCCGCAGGTAGTCGTCCAACCAGGGATAGTCGGGGGCCTCGAAATCGGCCGGCTTGACCACTTTGAGGAGTTCCACCTCCTCCTGCGGTCGCAGCAATTTTCGCCGCCACTCCTCCACCGGGTCTGGCACCCGCACTTTTTTGACCACCGGCTCAGCGGGCAGGTCTCGCTGGTCTTTGGGAGTCACCGTGAGGGCATTAAGCACCCAGTTCCGCTCCGGGGAGGTGAAGGTGAGGGTCAACTGTCCATCGCCCACTTCCACCCCGAAGGTGACCTCGATGAACTCCCGCCGACCGGGGTTCAGGCTCCGGACGATGGGCTTCCCCTCGGCGGCTAAGGTGAGGAAATGGTCGCGGGCTTGGGTGTCGCCGGTGACCAGCCAGACCTCGTACCAGCCGTTGGGCAGGTCCAAGCAGAACTCCAGGGGGCCCGGATGCCGGGTGTAAATGAAATCCCGCCGCAAACCGTCCGGCTCCCCCCGGTCGCGGGCCTCAAAAACCACCTTCCCCATCCAGCCGAAGCCCCTTTCGGGAGTGTAGGGAGTTTGGGGTGGCAGGTGCTGAAAGCCGGGAGCGACTATCGGCTGAGCCACCGCTGGGCCGAAGTCGAAACGAAACGCCGAACGCTCCTCCGCTCCCCAGCCGGGCGCCAGCAGGCTCGCAATGAGACACAGGCAAAACCAGTTGCGCATGAGTTCGGCTCCTCACGTTGCAAGTTACGGATGATGAGACAATTACCTCACTACCCCACCACTCATTCGTTTCCACCTCGTCCTTTCACGATGTCCTCCACGACCGTCCGCACCTCCGGGTTGAGGCGGTCGAGGACCTCCATGTCGCGTCCGCGCCGCCAGTACTCGACAGCATAGCGGAAAGGAGCAAGAAGTTCCACTTCGTCCGTGAATCCTTCCCGCTCCAGCAGGGTCAGCAGTTCTCCTACCTGCGCAGCCGTCTCCTCGCCCAGGATGGCTCGGAAGTAATTCACCAGAGCGGCCCACCATTTCCTCCGCTCCACCTCCCGGGCCTGTTCCAACGCCGTGTGGAACGCCTCCCGCGCCGTGCCCCAGTTCTGGGCGGCGAGGGCAGCCTGGGAGCGGGCCAGGGCAGCGCAGGCGAAGTTGGTACTGGAAGAGGGTTCGCCATGCCAGAGCCGCAGGAACTCCACCAGGAACTCTAACCGCTGCCGGCTGGTGCGGGAGAAGCGCATCTGGTGCCAGAGACGAAACAGCCGTTCGGAGACTACATAGAGGCGGGTGCGCCGCCTCTCCTGCCGCGCCGGGTGGACGAAGCCTTGTTCCTGAAGACGCTTCAGGTAGGTGTTCACCTGGTTCACTGGCAGGCGGGTGAGCTCTGCCAGTTCCGTGGGTGTGGCCGGATGGCCCAGGTGGGCGAAGGTATCCAGAACCTTGCGCAGCTGCGGGGCCAGTTTTTCCAGGCGGTCCTTGTAGTAGGGGGTCAACTCCTCCAGGAGCATCAAGAAGGCCGTCCGTGCCTCCGGCAGTTCCCGGTGGATGACCAGTTGGTAGAGGGAGAGGACCAACCGGGGATTGCCGCCGGTGAGGCGATAGAGCGGGGACAGGCGGGTCTGCACCTCCGCGAAGCGGTGCAGCAGTTCCTCGTTCCCGTTCCACTCCGCCCGTTTGCGCAGCAGTTCCTCCACCTCCTCCAGTTTGAGTTCGTCTAAGTACAGCACCCGGAAGAACTGGTAGAAGGGTTTGTCGTAGCCGCGCACCTCCTTAAAATAAGTGGGCGCGGTGCCGATGAGCACAAGGAAGCCCTCGTTCATCAACACCGCCCGCAGTTGTTTCTGCTCCATCTCTGCGCGGATTTGGTCGCCCAGAATCAAGTCGAGGTTGTCCACCAAGAGAAGTAGTTTGCGCCCCGTGGCGGTGTGAAAGGCACGGAGGACCTCCAAACACCGCTCAGTGGCTGAGTCATCGTCCGGCTCGGCCTGGACCTGCTGCTGCGCTTCCAGCCAGACAGGTTCGGGCACGGCCTCCACCAGCATCTCCAGGATGCGGGCGAAGAAATCGCGCAGGGAGTTGATGCTGTACTCCTCCTCGGCCGCCTGGAGGGGCAAGTAGGCCGCCCGGAGTTTCGCGTCCCGCTCCACTCGGTAGCGCAGGAGCAGCAGGAGGTTCGTCTTGCCGCTGCCCCGCGGCCCGACGAGCAGAAAGTGCTGGTTCACCGGGTCTTGGGCCCGCTCCCGCAGGGCTCGCAGCATCTGCTGCAGCAGCGGCCCGTGGCCCACAAAGGTGGCCTCCAACTCCTCCGGCGAGGCCAACGCCGGGTTGTAACGATAGAGTTCCCAAGGCCTCATAGCGAACCTCCTCCCTCACAGTGCGTGGTAGCGCTGCCACCCATCCCGCAGGATTTTACAGGCGAAGGTGTAAGAGTCATCATCCGGGCAGTAGCAGATGTAGAAGTCGTTCTCCAAATCGGCCAGCAGACGGGTGAAATGGTCGCCGTTGGCCTCTGAGCCCAGGGCGTTGCAATAGAGGTTCCACAGTTCCGACCGCGGCACTCTGTTGGCCAGGGCAAGTTCCCGCAGGAAAGTCCGAGCCAGGTCTGGTGCATAAAATGGCGCAAACGCTGGTCGCGCAGCAGGGCTTCCAACAGGGCGAGGAAGAAATGGACCGGCTCGCGCAGGCCCTGGGCGTCTACGTGGAGCGGCGTCCATCCCCGCGGGGAGCATCTATCAGGCGGTACATTACGCTGGTCTTGCCGAACCGGCGGGGCGCAGCCAAGAGAACGTGGTTGCGGTCCAAACGGTCCCAGAGCCGGTTCACGAACTCCTCCCGGTCGTAGAAATCCTCGCTGCGCACCGGTGGCCCCACGGTGTTGCGTATCATGGCGTTTCCCTTCCCCATCTTATTTGTTGTGCAACAAAAATGTTGTGCTACAATTATATTGTACTACAAAATTGTAATTTTGTCAAGGGGAAATTGAGGAGTTCCACCTCCTCCTGCGGTCGTAGCAATTTTCGCCGCCTCCGACCCAATGAGCAGCAAGGTTCCCTGGGACAGAGCGGCCTGACACCAGGCCCGAACCAACGCCAACAGACCTTTGGCCGCGCTCAAACGCCCTACGAAGCCAAATACTGGCCGCTGCAATTCCAGTTGACGCATCAACTTCTCCTCAGCCAGGCGGGGTTCGAACCGGGGCAGCACTCCGGGGGGAATATAGTATTGAAACCAACTATCCCAGTTTCCTTAGTATCCTCCTCACCCAGTGGGAGGTATATCTCACCCCAAACTCCCTCTCTATCAATTCCTTCACTTCCTTCGTCGTCCATCCCTCTTTGCCCTCCAGCAACTTCTTCAACTTTTCCCTATTTTCTTCACTTAACTTCGCTTTCCTACCTCCACCTTCCCCCCTATGACTCTCCAATTCTCCCCTCTTATTCCATTGCTTTATCCATTCGTAGATCGTTGAGAGTGCTATCCCTGTCAACTGCGATACTTCCTTCACATCCCCTATTTTGACCACCATTTTGAGCACCAAGGCCTTCAAATCACAACTCTTTTCCCTTGAAGCAAGGTATCTTTCCAGTTGCTCGTGGTTCTTGCAGTAGTTACGCAGTTTAAAAACTGAATAGACAAAGAGACGCCTCAAGAGTATAATTCTTCCATCCAGAAAAATACTCTCGGAAGGTGAATGACCTCCTGGTGTCCCGACTATATCCT
>DTZQ01000697.1 GCA_012961305.1 Armatimonadota bacterium
ATAACCGATCGGAAAAGGGAAGTAGCCCAAATCATTCCCATGGAGCGGAACAAGGATCAGGAAAGGGTTTTAGCTTTGGTTAGGTATGGGTATGCCAGTTGGCCTCTCCGGCCGCGGACTGCCAGGCTTGGGCAAAGACCAACAGGTCGTGGAAGTCCACCGCATCATCGGGGGCGCCCAGGCCGCTTTCGTCGGTGGGGCCGGGGCCAGTCACGTCGCCGTGAGTCCAGGTGGTATGCAGGACGTTGTTCCGGTCGGTGGGGTCCAAATCGTTGTTGGCCCAGAAGGCCCAGAAGTCGTCTAAGTTGACGATGCCGTCGCCCGTGAGGTCAAAACGAGCCTCGAAGTCCGCGTCCCCTTGCTTGCGGCCCCAGTGGGCCCGGAACTGCTCTAAGTCGGTGAGGTCTACGCGCCCATCGCCACTGAAGTCGCCCGCCCCGCCGGTGGCCTGAATGGTCACCGCACCGGAAGCGCGTACCGTTCCAAAATCTTTCCCGTCATGGGGTTTAACTGTACAGTGCCACTGCTCTCCCGCCTGGGTTACACCCGCCGGAAGCACCTGCTTGTTGTTGTAGTCCCCTTGCAGCACCCCATCTTTGAACCAGCGAATTTGGGTGTTCCCTTCCGGGTCATTATTGGGGTCGCTGTATTTGTACTGGACGGTCAACTTCCATCCGGCCTTGGGCTTAGCCGGCACAATCCGCAGGTTAGTAGCCGTCGGGGGGTCGTTGGTAACTCCTCCGGCCGCAGCCACAGTAACCTTCGGCGATTGCTGCACCTGACCGAAGTCCCTGCCATCCTTGGGGCGCACGGTGAAGTACCATTCCTCTCCCTCCTTTGTCACTCCGGAGGGCACGGTGGTGCGGTCGTTGTAGGCGCTGACCACCGCGCCGTTGCGATACCAGCGGATTTGGGTGCCGCTCTCCGCATCCCCATTGGGGTCAGAATAGGTGTAACTTCCGGTCAAGGCGTCTCCGGCTTTGGGTTGGGAGGGCGTAATGCTCAGGTCGCTTGCACGGGGAGGGTCATTGGGCACTTGCTTAACTTTGACGATGACCGTGCCCGACTTCTTCTGGGGACCGAAGTCTTTACCATCTTTAGGGCGTACGGTGAAATACCACCGCTCCCCGGCCCGGGTGGTGTTGGCCGGAAGGGTGGTCTGGTCGTTGTAGGCGGCCCGCAAGACTCCATTGCGATACCAGCGGATTTGGGTGCCGCTCTCTGCATCTCCGTCGGGGTCGGAGTAGGTATAGTTGGCGGTCAGGGCATCACCTTCCACGGGAGAGGCGGGGGTAATCTTCACATTCGAAACGGTAGGCGGATTATTTAAGTCCTCTCCGTCGCCCTCTCCAATGACCACGGTGTTGGACTTTTGCTCGGTCCCGAAATCCGTGCCATCGGAGGGCTTAACCGTAAACCGCCACTGCTCCCCGGCTTTGGTAGTGCCCGTAGGCACAACTTGCTTGTCGTTTAGAGAACTCTGGACCACCCCGTTGCGATACCAGCGGATTTGGGTGCCGCTTTCCGCATCCCCATCCGGGTCGTCAAAGGTGTAATTGGCGGTCAGGGCTTGGCCCGCCTTCGGGCTGGTAGGGGTGATTTTCACGTTAGAGGCACTGGGCGGGCGGTTTTGCACTGTGGGTCCATCGGTATCGCCAGAACTGGGAAGGCGAGCGGTATCTTTCCCATCGCTGGCCTCGAAATGGTATTTATGGGAACCTTTGGCCAGATTAGTCTTGTCGTAGGTGTACACTACTCCGTCGGTATAGGTGTTATCCTTGGGGTCTTTGTTCATGTCGTAGGCCTGCCCATCAATGTAGACCCGTACATAGGAAGGGGCATCGTTATCGGCATCGGTATAGGTAACCTTATAGGTGAAAGTGGTGGAGACGTTACCCGTGCTGGGGCTTACAGAACCGTTTTTCAGCGTGGGAGGATTGTTCCGCTGCTCAGTAGAACCCACGAAATTGACCGCAGTCTGGTCGGGCCCTACGGTTACTTGGCGGGAGGAGGGGTTGAAAGTGTAATTTTGCTTGGAGGGGGTAACGGTGTAGGTGCCAGCGGCTAAATCCGTAATTTGGTATCCTCCATTGGAAGCAGTAGTAGCCTGGCCCTTAACTGAGCCATCCTTTTCCGCTTTCACCGTGACCCCAGAAATGCCCGCGCCACTACTGGTGGTAACCTTACCGCTGATTTTGTAAGTGGTACCTGCGCCCCCGGTGGTTACCTTCAAATCGGCAATAACATCGGAACCGCTGGTGCGGATGTCCTCCACCGCCACCTTAGTATCGTTCCCGGCATAGTCTCGGCTGTTGGGGGTAGAGGAAGCGTTGAACTCCGTTTTGTTCCCGGAACCCGGCCAAGGGTCTGAATCATCACCGTAATTTTTGTTTTTCTCCAAGTCCCAGCGGCCATCGGCCTGTTCTATGGCTACTCGGTAGTGTCCGGAATCCGTATGCCCCGGATACCACTCCCGAGAGTTGTCCCGGTTTCCTCCCGTTACCTCGTCATCAATGTGATAGATAAGCAAACCGGAGCCAGGGATGTACTGGTCAAACTTAGTGGCCTGGCGGTTTTCAACCAGAAAATACTGTTTGTTGCTGGTGTTACCATCGGTCCAGAGGCGATAAATAGCCTTATTGGTTTCGACCGGAGGGATGGTTTCATCGTTGAGGTTCTGGGAGGGAGCGGTGGGGGAAACCCAACCCCATTGCACTTTGCTCCAGGCGCAGGGATGTACGGGCGTCACCCCGTTGTTTCCCCAGGCCCCAGCGGACATGAGTCCCCAAAAGCCAATTCCCTGGGAGGAGTTGTCCGTGTCATACAGGTCGGGCAGGCCAAAAGCATGACCCGATTCATGACAGAACACCCCTATGTTTCCATCTTCCGGCATGATGACGTAGGGATATACTTTCACATTATCCACGGTAAGCGGCTGGTTAAGAACATGATAGTGCGACCAAATGTGGTCCCCGGGGTCAAACAGGCGCGTCTCCGCCCCCGGCCCGGCGTGAACCACCAGCAGGTACTCCACCGTGCCGTCACCGTCATTGTCGTACTGGGAAAAGTCCACATCCGGGTCGGCCAGTTGCACCGCGTCTTCCACCATCTTTTGGGCATTCTGGGGGTAATTTCCCAAACCGGCCCCCTTGTTGGTGTAATAACTGTAGGATTGGGGGGCCCGCAGCCACTTCTTCAGCACATCCCCTTGCACGTCGAATTGACCATAGGAAGCCTCCAAGTAATAATCTCGCAGGCTGCCGGTGGAATAAGTGCCCTTGCTGAAAATCAAATCCTCAAAGTGGTCGGGCGAAGTGGTGCCCACATTGTCGGAGAAGTCTATTAGCAGCAAAATGCCTTTCATAGTCCCCGTCAGCGGGGCTTGGGGTGGGGGGGGCTGGTTGACCCCTCGACGCCGAGCCCGCTCCAGCATGGCCTGCCGGGCCGGACTCAACGCCGGCAGGCCCGGTTTGCGGGGCATTAAACAGGGGGCCTGCACAAAGGTTCGTGCCATTGCGGGAGCCACAAATGAAGCGGAGGCTGAGGCGGATGGGGAAATCAACGGGCTGCCAGCGGCCCAGAGTACTACCGCCAACCAAGCCAACAGAAACAACCCCAAAATGAATGTGCGCATAATTCCTCCCTCCAACTAACGCCGTCCATAGGCAAAAACCGTTGGTTCGCAAATTCATTGAGACCGTTGTTCAGGATGCTTGATGCCAGTATCGAGGTGGCATCCTGCATCCCCTACCCTGCATCACAAACCCAACTTCAACCTTCAGATGGCCTTAATTATATCACAAATTGCACAAAATGCCAAGAATTCCTTCCCCATTGCCAAAAAAGTGTGCCCGATAATTTCCCTCAGGTTAGGAAGGGGCATCCAGCAGGTAATACATGGTTTCCCCGGCCCGATTTCAAACTTCAACTGTCCTCCTTCGTATGGAAAGTGCGCTGGCGCTGGTCGCCCGAAACGCTCACCTGGCGGGGAGCAATTTGCGTAGTGTACGCTCATTCCAAACCATGAATGGCCAACCGCAGGCTGCCCAACTGTTCACCCCGCCGGGCCAGGGAAATCTGGCCCTGAGCCTCCACCAGAGCATAGGGCTGGTTGGGGTCAAAGGATTGTCCGCTGGAAGGGTTCGCTCTCTGTCCGGGGCTGCCAACTGGGTCAAGGGGGCCAGAAAACCTAATTCCCGAGTAAAGTCGGACAAAATCATAAGCATCCTCCTCCTTGTGCCGCGCTCGTTTCCCCTGCCCCTCTCAGTGCGGATAGGCCAAATACATCTGTTGGCCGATGAGGACTCCGTAAATGGCCCAGCAGAGGGGCAGGATGTAGTCGCCCAAAATCAGGCCCAGAAAGAAGGGTAGCACCCGCCGGTAAAGGCGCATCCCCCCGTAGCGCAGGGTGAGCCACTTGAGCATCCAGGCGACGAAGAAGGGGAACCACAGTTCCTGCATGGCCCAGTTGCCAGCCATGGCGTAGCCGATGGGATGTATCGGCCACCACAGTACCCGCTGGCGCAGGAACATCAGCCCGGCCATGACCACCGCTCCTGCCGCCAGGGCGGTAATGGTCGTCACCTCCGGCCCCCGCGGCTGGTCCAACCAGGCCTGCAGCAGCCGAAAGGGTATCTGGGCCACCGACCGCGAGGGCCAACCGCGCACTTGGGCCGAGGCCAGTCCGTAGGCGAAGTAAATGTGCAGCAGGGCCCACAACCCACCCAGAATGCCTACCACCGCGGCCACTGTCAGAGCCAGATGCACTCCCCGCCTTCCCCGCGGCGAATCCTGCAGGAGCCGCATGGTGGTGAGTTGGTGAATGGCCGGATTGTCGTAAAACCGCTCGTCGAAGATGCGGAACCAGGCAAAAGCCACCAATTGCTTTTTGGTCAGCAGGTCCACCCCAGCCAAGGAGAAGAGTACCTCTTGTGGACTGATGGGAGCCATGGCCGAGGGGGTGCCCGACTCGGCCACCAACCGGCTGACGGTGGTAGCGTAGAGCAGGTACAGCCCCAAAGCAGCGGCCATGACCCAGAGGGGTATGCCCACCTGCGTCCAGAAGAAAAGCATCAGCGGCACCGTCACCAACAGCCCCACTACGGCCCAGCGCGGGGTTTCCCGGCCCGCCGACCAAAACAGCAGGCCCCGCAGGGCGGCCAGGAAATCCCTCCGACAGCGCCACAGCACCAGCAGGGCCAGCACAATGAACGCCCCGGCGTCCTGTTTGAGGTGATAGGGCGGCAGGTTGACCGACCATCCGCCCCGGTCTCGGAAGCCCAAAGACAGGGCGATGACATCCTGCACCCGAGTCAGCACGAAGAACAGCCATATACTCAGGCTGATGTCCAAACTGAGCAGATAGCCAATGCCGATAACGAAGGGATAGAAGGCAATCCAAATGCTGCCCAAACCGTTCCAGGGCCGCACCGCGGGGACCGGCAGGCGGGTGACTTTCACGTGGATTTCGGGCACGGCGGGGTAGAGGTAATGCACGCTGTTCAGGCTTTCGATGAAGGCAGCGGTGAAAAACCCGGCCCACATCAGGCGGTTCTTCCAGAAGGGCGCCGGACGCTCCACCTGGGCCATCTCCAGCGGCAGGTAGGTGAGGGGAAAAGTCAGTCGCTCGCGCTCAATCCACTGGCGTCGCACCAGTTCAGCCAGGCATTGGAGCGCGGTTACCAGCAGGAGCATGAAAGCCGTCCAGGTCAGGCCGGGGAGCAACAAAGCCCGCAGGTGGCGGGCGGTGTACAGGGTGGAATGGCCCTCCCACAGGTCGTGGAAGGTTTCGGCATCTTGCACCATAAACCAGCGGGGAATGAGGTCCAACCAGGTGGCCCAGGCAGTCTGGCCATGTTCGGCGAAAAACTTGGGGCCGCCGCTCATGGATGGCACCACGAACATGGCCCACCCCACCCCGCACAGGGCCGTGCCCAGGCTGGTCATGGCGTAAATGAGCAGCAGTTCTTCCCGCCGCAGAGCCCAACGGCGGCTCACCCGCCGCAGGCCCAAACTAAGCAGGGTCAGCAGGAACAACAGAAACACCGGCCCGCGCAGCATAGTATCGCCCATCCAGGTCGCTGTCTGGACGATGATGTACGAATACAGGCCAAACAGGGTCAGCGGCGGCAGGAGCACCGCTCCCAACACCACCGCCCGCCAGGGTAGGCCCCCGGCACGGGTCGAGTTGTCCGCGGTTCGGGGGAGCATGGAAAAAAATTCGCCAAAAGCGTAACCTTTTCCTTCCCCAACCGTTAAGTTTAATAGGGAACCAGGTAGGGAGATTAGACGGCTGACCGCTTATCGGCGGAGAGGAGGACACCCATGCCCACTTATACCTGTACCGTTCGTCGGGAGAACCAGCAAATTGGGGAGACGGTACGGACGGCCCCTAATTTGCCAGCGCTGGCCGTGCGGTTGCAGGCGGCCGGATGGGAACTGCTGAAGGCGCGGGAAATCCAGACCGGAGGTCGCCGTGGATGGGTATCGGCGGCCGAGTTGACCGCTTTCTACCGCCATTTGGCGGCCATGTTGCGGGCCGGTTTGCCCTTAGTGGACGGCCTGCGCCTCATCGGGCAGGAGGTTTACTCTCCGGCCCTGCAACGGGCGCTGCACCACATCAGTGAGACCGTCGCCGCCGGAGGTTCCCTGGCCGACGCTTTGGCCCACCATCCGCACCTCTTTGACGCAACGGCCCTGGGCCTCATCCGGGCGGGAGAGGAAAGCGGCACCCTGCCGGAGGCCTTCGAGGAACTGGCCGAACAGCGGGAAACTTTCACCACTCTGGCCCGCAAATTGGCCCCCCTGATGGTCTATCCGGCGACCGTAGGGGTCTTTTTCCTTTTCCTGACCACCTTCCTGCTGACCTTCATCCTGCCCAAGTTCATCAAGTTGTTCCAGGAACTGGGCATCAACGAGTTCCCCCTGCCTACACAAATGCTGATTTACGGAGGGCGGCTGGCTACGCCGCTGATTTTCTTCCTGGGCTTGCCGCTGGGTGTGGTGCTGATAGTAATTTGGATTTACCGACGCACCCTGCTGGAACGGCTCTTTCAAGGTCTGTGGGCCTGGCTCCTGCCCTTTGCCCGGGAACTGCTCCGCACGGCGGCTCTGGCGCGGGTGACGCGGACCTTGGGCCTCCTCTTAGGTCGGGGGATGCCGGTGGTAGAGGCCCTGGAGTTGACCAGTCGGACGGCGGGCGAGCGAAGGCTGGAGCGGGCCCTGTCCCGGGCGGCCGGGCAGGTGGCCATGGGCAGTTCGCTGTCCGAGGCCCTGAAAGCACAGGAGGTCTTTCCTCCCACCCTGACTTGGCGCCTTGGGGTAGCCGAGGCCAGCCAAGAGGTTGCTCCGGCCCTGTGCGCCGTGGCTGATTTCTACCTGCACCGGGTAGAACTCCTTAGTCGTAGCCTTACGGCGGTTCTGGAACCGGTGCTCATCATCCTGCTGGGTGGCTGCCTGGGATTCATGATTGTGGGCATGTTCCTGCCGCTGGTAAGCATTATTAGGTGCCTGAGTGGGGGATAAAAATGCAAGGTCTCATTGAAAGTACCCAGGTGTTTCGCTGGCAGAAATTGCGGCTCCACATTGCACCCGAGGGGCTGCTGTTGGAAACCCGTTCGCCGCTGAGCGAGTCGGGAGAGGTGGAGGGGTTCGCTGCCTATGAGAACATTGCTGCGGCCCTGGTGGAGAAGCGGGGACGGCGGGCGACGTTGGTGATTGACTTCCACGACGCTACCGAACCCCCCTGGCTCCTGCCCAACCTCCCACCGGCAGAGGCCGAATGGGCCGCGGACCTGATTCAGCGGCACATTCAGGCCGCTGAGCGGATAAGTGACCCGATGTTTACCGAGCCCCTGCCCCTGGCCGAAGTGGGCACCCAGGCTTTGACCCTGCTGGGCAACCAGCAGGAGCAACTGGTGGATTTGGTGGATTTCCTGCTCCTGCAGGCCATATTTCACGGGGCCAGCGATGTGCACTTAGAGCCCTTCCGGGAGGAGGTGCGCGTCCGCTACCGCATTAACGGCATGTTGCATGAGGTGGTGCAACTGCCCAAGCACCTGCACGGGCCGCTGTTGACCCGCTTGAAGGTGGTCTCCAAACTGAGCGTCTTTCGCCATGACCTCCCCCAGGAAGGACGCATGATAGCCCGTACAGGTGGCCGAAGCGTGGATTTGCGGGTGTCTTCCCTTCCCACTATTCACGGGGAAAAAGTCGTCATCCGCATTTTCGACCCCGACCGGGGGCTGTTCAACTTGGACGAGTTGGGCTTCTCCCCGCAAATGCAGGCAGAGTTCGAGCGCCTCTTAGCCATGCCCCAGGGCGTCATCCTGCTCACCGGGCCGAGCAACAGCGGCAAGACGACCACCCTGTACGCCGCCCTGCGCCATCTGCACGCGACTAACAAGTCCCTGAGCAGCATCGTGACCGTAGAAGACCCAGTCGAGTACGACCTGCAGGTCATCAATCAAACGCAGGTCAACTTGGCGGCGGGTTTGACCTTCGCCAGGGGGCTGCGTACCGTACTGCGGCAGGACCCGGAAGTCATCATGATTGGCGAAATCCGCGATGGGGAGACGGCGGAAATCGCCGTGCGGGCCGGGTTGACGGGACATTTGATTCTGAGCACGGTGCACGCCCGCAGTGCGCCAGGGGTGTTCG
>DTZQ01000698.1 GCA_012961305.1 Armatimonadota bacterium
CCGGCGGGACAGCCGGAGGGACTCTACTGGCATCGGGGGACGTTTTTTGGAGAAGAAGTGTTCCTGCGGGCCCGCCTGCCCAAGCCCGGGGGACGGACGGGGGCCTTGACGGCCATCCTCTGTGGGGACGGGGAAAACCCGGAGCACGGTTACGGCCTCCGGGCCTCAGCGGAGGCTGGTCAGCCCACGCTCCATCTGGAACTACGTCGGGAGGGGAAGGTGGTGGACACCGCTGACCGGGAAGGGTTGGAAGGGCCGGTGGAACTCACCTTTGCCCGCCGGGGGCCGTTCCTGCTGGCAGAAGTGGAGGGGGAACCGGTGCTGATGTACCGCGACCCAGAGCCGCTGAGGGGCCGACAGGTGGGCCTTCGCTGGGAGAATTGGCCGCAAGATTTCAACGCGGTAGAGGTGGACTCTCCCCAGGTTTGCGACTACACTTTCTCCACGGCCCCTACGGACTGGTACGCCGAACGGGGGGTGTGGGAGATTACCGACCGCTGGGTGTGCTTCCCCGGCTGGTCCTGGTTCGGCGGCACGCGGGACCGTTCCCCTATCCTGTGGAGCAAGCGCATTTTCTCTGGGGACCTGACGGTGGAGGTGTTCGCCGCCATCCAGATGGACCGCCGGGACAAAGGCGGGTACAGCAATCCCAGCGACCTGAACCTAACTCTATGTGGCGATGGGCGCAGTTTGGACAGCGGGTACAGTTTCATCTTTGCCGGTTGGAACAACAGCCGCAGCGCCATCTGGCGGCGGACGGAGATAGTAGCCACCAACGACCAGGCCAAGTTCAACAATCCCTCCAGCGGCAACACCAATGGCTTTCACCGCCACTGGTTCTACCTGCGGGTAGAGCGGCGGGGTAAGGAAGTGCGGTTTTCCGTAGATGACCAGGAAATTGCCCGCTACGAAGACCCCAACCCTCTGCCCGGCGGACGGGTGGCTCTGTGGACGTACAACAGTGGCATTGTGATTGCCCGGGCCCGAATTTGGTATGAACAGGGGGGAAACCTCAAACCGCTGCCCCAACTGCCGCCGCGGGCCGAGGTGCCCTTGGAGGAGGCCGAGGCTCCGCCGCGCGTGGAATCGGTCACTCATCCTCGTTTGGTCAGCGATTTCGAGTTCGATTTGGGCGAGGTGGCGGCGGAGGAACCCGCCTGTACTCTCCTGGCCCGCACCGACCAAAGTAGAGTTGGGGGGCGTTACAGCCTGCAAGTCCTCAACGCGCAGGCGGGCAATCCTTTGGCCCTGCGCTTGGTGAAGAGCACTTTCAACGCCGTGCAGTACCCTCTGCTGAGATTTGATTACCGCTTGCCGCCGGGTCTGGAACTCAACCTCTATCTGCGGGTGAACAATCAGAAGTTTCAAATCACCTTTACCGGTCCGGCTGAACCAACGGATGGAGCGAAGTCGTTGGGGCGCATTGAAAATGCCGCCGCCGATGGACGTTGGCATCGGGCCGAATTCGATTTGCTCACTTCCTTGCGGGAACACTTCCCCAACGCCAGCCATATCCCGGTGGAAGAACTGAAACTGGCCCATTATGAGCCCGCCCATCCCTATTCCCTCGCCGGGCTGGGGGGCACGCCCTGGGGCGTGGCTTTCTACCTGGACAACGTAGTCCTTGCGGCTCCTGGGGGGCGACTGGCCCTGCTGCGCTGGGGGCCGCGGCGAGAGGGACAGAAGTTCGTCCGCTATGCCTATGTTTTCGACCGTAAGCCGGATACCATACCCAATCCCCAGTGGAGGATGAAGGGCAGAGGAGCGAAAACCAGGGGATTGACCGAAAATACAGAGGTGAGGTTTGAGAACCTCCAGAAGGGCCCTTGGTACTTCCACCTGCGGGGACAGGACCCCCAAGGGCGCTGGAGTCCTCCGGTGCACTACCTGCTGTGGGTGGACGAATTGCGGGCGGCTCGCCTGCGGGGGCAAGGACGCGGTTTCTTCCCCGGCGGAGTGCGAGGTGAGTACTATGATGACCCCGACCAGGCCCCGCCGGGGCCTTTCTTCACCCAGTTGAAATTCACCCGCACCGACCCGCGAATTGACTTCACCTGGCTGGCGGGGGAGAGTCCGGGAGAGGGAATTGGCACCCAGTACTGGAGTGCTCGGTGGACGGGAGAACTGTTGGTGCCTCGGGAGGGCACCTACACCTTCTACTTGGACAACTTAGATGATGCCGGGCGGCTGTACCTGGATGGACGGAAGTTAATTGAGGCCTGGGTAATTGAACCACCCTTTACCCATGCCAGTGCGCCGGTGAAACTCAAGGCTGGAAAGCACAGGGTTAAAATCGAATACCATCAGGGCCCGGCCAGCGGTTCCCTGCGCCTGGCCTGGAGTTCAGAGCACTTCGAGAAGGAAGTCATCCCCCTGGCCGCCTCCTTCGCCAAGGGAGAGCAGTTGCGGCGGGGATACTTGGGCGAAGGGCTCAAGGGCGAATATTACGAGGACCCTGACCACGACCAATACGCAGGCGTAAACGCCCCCCCGCCGGGGCCGTTTTTCACCCGCCGGGTGCTGGAGCGCACCGACCCGGTGATTGATTTCATCTGGGAGGAGGGGGAAGCCCCGGCCGAGGGCATTAATGCCCAGTACTGGAGCGTCCGCTGGCATGGAAGGCTGTTGGTGCCTCGCGCAGAAGCCTATACCTTCTACTTGGACAACCTGGACGACGCCGGACGGATTTATGTGGACGGGAAGTTGGTGCTGGATGCCTGGCTCATTCAGCCGGCGGGGTCTCATCAAAGCGAGCCGGTGGAATTGAGGGCTGGCCTGCACGACATCGTCATCGAATACCACAATGCCATGCCCCCCATGGGCTCCATTCGAGTCTGCTGGAGCGCTCCTTCCCTGCCCAAGGAGGTAATCCCCGCCTGTTTCCTCTATCAACCGAAACCGTAGAGCCGCTTGAGGTGGTGAAAGTCCCCTTGGGGGAGGGAGGGAACTCTTTCTCTTCCCCAAACGCTATCAGAAATGGCGGCGTGACAAAAGGGGCAGTTTGTGATATAATAAAACCATGCATCCGACTCTGTTGCACCAGGAATTACAGCGTCGGCAGGTACACCGGCCCAATTGGTGGCTGATGTTGGGCCTGCTGGCTGTGTTTGCCGGTGAAGGATACTGCCCGGCTGGGCCTCCGGTCGCGGAGCGGGGCTGGGGACAGGAAGTAACCTCGCTCCTGCCGTGGGTGCGCCGAGTGGAGGGGCGGCCGGCGAGAGGGATGGTTGCTCCGGTCGCAATCTCAGTTCAAGTTTCCAACCTTTACTGGCGCATGCTGGAGCAGGCCGACGTGGCCCTCACTCAGGCTACCTTTGCCCAACGGCAGCCGGTAGTCTTCTCCCCTCAGCATCTCCCTTACCTCCAGCGCCTCCTTCGCCCGCCAACCTCTTGAGATTTCCCCCTGAGGGTGGATTGGAAATCTCAGATTTGAGATTTGAAATTTCAGATTTCCAATGGGGAAACTGTTTCTTCAAAGGCCGAAGTAAAACCCCGGCCGGAGAAGTCCTAAGGAGGTATTTCCATGCTCAGAAAACTATTATCTTGGTTCAGCAGCAACGAGCGTTACTTGCGGCGCGCCCAGCCCATTGTTGAGCAAATTAACGCCTTAGAGCCAGGGGTCCAAAAACTCACCCAGAGCCAGATGCAGGCCAAGACGGAGGAATACCGCGAACGCATTGCCGAAGCCCGGGCGGCGGCAGAGGAGGAATGGCGGGAGCGGGCCTTCGACGAGGATGAGTTTCGCCAAAAGGTTCTGGAGGCAGAAGAGCGGGTGATGCGGGAAATCCTGCCCGAGGCCTTTGCCCTGGTGCGAGAAGCCTCGGTGCGCACCATTGGCCTGCGGCATTTCGACGTGCAATTGATAGGCGGGGTCGTTCTCCACGAGGGTAAAATCGCTGAGATGAAGACCGGCGAGGGGAAGACCCTGGTGGCTACCCTGCCCCTGTACCTCAACGCTCTGGCCGGTCGAGGAGCCCATTTGGTCACGGTCAATGACTACTTAGCCCGTCGCGACCGAGCCTGGATGGGCCCTATCTACGAATATTTGGGCTTGAGCGTGGGTGTCATCCAGCACGAAATGAACGGGGAGCAGCGCCGCGAGGCCTACAACTGCGACATCACTTATATTACCAACCACGAAATCGGCTTCGACTACCTGCGCGACAACTACGGCACCAAGA
>DTZQ01000699.1 GCA_012961305.1 Armatimonadota bacterium
GCAGTTCCTCCACTCGGCTGGCAACCTCCTGCCAAGTTTCACCCCGCAGCAGGGCTGGCAGGGCCACGTTCTCCCGCACCGTAAGCAGTGGCAGGAGGTTGAAAAACTGAAAGATGAAGCCGATTTTGTCCCGCCGCAGTTGAGTCAACTGCACTTCGCTCAGGTGGGCCAGGTTCTGTCCGTCCACATACACTTCCCCACTGGTCGGGGTGTCCAGTCCTCCAATGAGGTTGAGCAGGGTGCTTTTTCCTGACCCACTGCGTCCCAACAGCACACAGAACTCCCCCCGCGGCACGTGCAAGTTCACCCCCCGCAGCGCGACTACCCCTTTGACCTCCTTGGGAGAGGAGCGGATGGCGGGAGTTTCGCGCCCGTAAACTTTGGTCACCTTGACCAGGCGAATCATGGCCCTTCCTTCGGATTAAGAGTTACTCCGTTAGCCACGGAACCACCTACACGTTCTCCGGCCCGGAGAGGCCAGCGTCCCAGGGCGGTTCAGGAGGGAAAGCGGGAACGCTCTTAGGAGGCGGCACAGGCATTTCCCGCAGCAGTTGCAACGAGGCTTCCACTATGCGCGGCCCAGCCTCGGGCCCCAGTTTGCTGGAGCGGGCCAGACGAGTCTCGTATCCGCCGCCGTGCGGGCCCATGGCCTCCGGGGTGGGCACGTAGCCAATCATGCCATTGGCCAGGCTCACCACAAAGGTATGGGGGAAAGGCGAACCGGCCTTGAGGTCCAATCCGAACTGACAGAAGAACTCGGCGGGGTCGGAAATGAACACCGCGTCCCCCAAGGCGAGGGCCTGAATCTCGCAAGGCACCTGCGGCTCCCGGCGGTTGAGTTCATCCAGCAGCACCAACTCCCGCGCATAGGCCCGCTCCCGGTCTGGAACCTCGCCTGCCTCCAACAGCCGTTTGGCTTCTGCTAACCGTTCCGGCGAAACCGGACGCGGTTGCAGGTGAATTACCGTCTGTCGGGCAGTTAGGGGTTCCAATTCCCCCGGCTCCATGGCCACCAGCACCTTAGTAACCTCCGCTCCCAGAATGTAGCCGATGCGCCGGGCCCACTTCTCGCCGAATTCCCTCTCCCGGGGGGTCAAATTGTCCACCTGGGTCACATCCCCACAGGCTCCGTTGGTGAACACGCTCACCGCCTCCCGGCCCCACACAGCCCGCACCGCCTCATCCAAGTAGTACGGATAGTCGGCGGAGAAAGCCGTACCTCCCATTACCGTGCAGTGACAGGAGAAGTTGACCACGCAGCCCAAGAACCGTCCATCCTCGGCCCAGGCTCCAACCACGCCTACTGCCGGGTCGGTGGGGCCGGCGGGCTCCACGATGTCAGGATTGCCCTTGCCCGGATGGGTGGCCTGCCGCCCGTCTCTCATTTTGAACCGGCGATTGAAGGCCACCGTCTCCTCCCGCCCTACGCCGAGGCCCACCCGGGCCTCCACTCGCTTGGCATTGGCCAGGGCGACTGCGCTGGCGATTTGCCGCGAGAGCCAATCCAGGTAGGCTGGGTCCGACTCCGAACCCAAGCAATCCGCCGTAGGCCCGCCGGAATGGGTGTGGGAAGCAGCGCAAAGGATGTGGTCGCCGGGAATGCCCGTCCACTCCTCGGCCAGAGCGCGTGCCTTTTCCACCGTGGAATGTTTGAGGGACAGACAGTCCACCCCCACGAGGGCCACTCGCGTGCCGGCGGAATCCTCAAATACGGCCGCCTTGGCGTGCAGTGGGTCATGCACTCCCGTAGCATGCCGCTTGTTGAAACTACCCGGCATTTCCGCCCCCAGGGGCGGAGTGATGTCCACCGCTGCGAAACCGGCTTGCATTCCCTTTCCTTCCTTTCTAATTTTACCTAAGCGTCAATGCTCAGGCAAAGTGGGATAAGCGTGCTGAAAGCACGCTGGCGACTCGAGGTTGGGGCGGCGTTTAGTCCCTATTTTAGCACACCTTTGGGGTGCCGTCAACTCCTACCTCAAGCCCTCCGGCTCCCAGAGGAAAATTCCATTTCCTCCGTACTCTCCGCTTCAGGGCAGAGGAAGCAAGAAGTTACCAACTTTTTACATCCGAATCGAGGGAAGGGGTTGTCAAAGGCGGAAAAATCCAGTATAATGTTTTTGGAGGTGATATGTCCATGCCGCTCTATGAGTATCGGTGTAAAGAGTGTGGCTATCAGTTTGAAATTCGGCACGGAGTCAACGACCCGGTTCCCCGCTGTCTGGCCTGTAACGGGGAAGTGCGCAAGGTATTTCATCCCCCGCCCATCATCTTCAAAGGCAGCGGATGGCATATTACCGATTACGACCGCTACGGACGCAGGGGCGCGGATAAACCCACCGAAACCAAGTCGAAGGAAAAATCGGGAACCAAAACCGCTGCGGCAGAGGACTGAATACGGGGCTACTTCCATCGTATCACTTCCTTCAGGGGCCCCCAGTTCGCCCTGGAAAGGGTTACTGCACCTGCATAGGCACGGCTGGCCCGGCTAAGGCCCAAACTTCTTAACCAGCCGCGGAGGATAATCCTCTGGAGTCAACGCTTTAGCGGATTCGACCAGCGCCACAGAACCATCCGGAAAACTGGCACTCCCTACCTACCACCTCAAATGGCGGAAAGCAAACAGTACTCCGAGCAACCAAGTTTTGAGGAGTAGCCGCACCTTCTTGACAAAAAGTTCCGGCTTAGGGGGTAAAACCGTAGGGGGCCCGGTGGAGTTCAAATGCAACCTGGTTTGGGAGCAGCCCATTATCACTGCTGGTCCGGTCTGGTTTCGGTGGAAGGAAGACACCACCGACCACGAGCCGCAGGAGTGGTATCCGAGCTGGAGAGGTGAGCATGGCCCTCACCTTTAACAACTTACGGGTGGGGGTAAAGGAGGATGGGGAGCATCCGGCGGTGTTGCAGTGGGATCCGGCGGATGCCGATGGGAGTGGGAACTGGTTTGACAATGATGGTTATTGGTATGATACGGGTCGAAGCGGGGACCTCATCCCCAGCGACAACTGGCGGACCCATCAATGGCCTCGCTTGGACCCCCAGATCGAGGTCCATCCCTGGCCAGGTTTATCGTTGAATTTTTCGTGGTATCGTCTAAGGGTTGCTGTTGACCGGGAAACAACCTTAACATCTATCACCTCCGGGCCAGAGGGTGGTCCAAGGGCTTATTGGTACCCTCCATCGGGATATGAATCCGCGCCCATCACCGGATGGGGCACAAATGCATTGCCTCTCACTCCTGGCACAAGGCGATATGAAGTGCGGGTGACCTTTCAGCAGGATGACGGCAGCCAAGGCAGGCTTAGAAGCATGGCTCCTACTCAGGGGCCATGGGCACCGAAAGCAACTGACCAAGATAATGCGGTTTGGACTCGGACTTGGAGCCAGAATTGTGATGAACCACCTGACACAGTTGATCCCGAGGAGTGGGCGGTGCGCATTAGTGTGCGCGATCCTAATGTCACATCACCTGATTCTCACAAACAAGAATATCTTCAGTGGCTCACCTCTTACCTTGATGTGCCTTATGGATATGGAGAAGAGTGGTATGGGGGATGGGCCACGAACGAGAAGCAGAACCCTGCCCCAGAGGTTAACGAGATTTGTGGGATAGATTGCTCAGGACTTGTATGCTGTGGAGCAAGATGGGCAGGGTATAATTGGAGCCCTTGGCGCACTAACACTTCAGGGCTGGCCACCGACTATTACAGTGGAAGGATTAACGACCCGAACAACAACTTGGAGCCAGGGGATATTTTGA
>DTZQ01000700.1 GCA_012961305.1 Armatimonadota bacterium
AGCACATCCCTCACGGGATGCCGACTCCCAGGTTGGATAGGTGGCTTTGAGGAACCGTCTCCTTTCTTTGATTCTCCACCTATCCCCTTCCCTCAGTAGCGTGGCGGAATCCCACCGCCAAAGCCAGTCGGGGCTATGCCCTGCTTCGGTTCCCCCGTAGTCCCCGAAGGCTTCTTGCTTGCGCTCTTAGCGCCGCTCTCCAAAGACCGCCCGTAGGAGCAATAATGCAACTTCTTCTTGCCCAATCTTGCTTCCAGTGCTTCATGGGCCAGTGTCCGTTGCTGTCCCACCGGCAGGTCACAGAACGAAAACCCTCTCAAGTGCGTTGGCACAGGTTGTCACTGTTTGGCACAGTTTCCGTCAGTAGTTGCTTCCTCCCCCTACCAGCAAAAGCAGAGTGTTGGGCAACCAAGGGGGAACTCCTATCCCTTCCCTCGCTCCGTCCGGGGATACACCAGCGAATATCACCATCCCCACCAAAAAGAGCAGTGGGGTTAGCGAGGAGATGAGAAACAGAATGGTTAGTTTGAGCAGCAAGCGGCAACGCATGGAGATAGCACCCTTTACTCCGCACGCCCTCACCTGGGGCACACAACTCCCGCCTACAGGAGCGTTGTAAAACATTTGCAAGGTTTTATCCATGCGGGCTATCAGCGTTTCTCCCGCCCTCAGTCCTTTTTCCCAAGGGATAGACTGAGGGCAGTAATGAGCCGGGCTTCGGTAGCCGCTGGCTTGAAGCCTGCGCTATGGGACCGATAGACGCAAATTCCTCCGGCGGCCGGTCTATTTTAGGGCCTGTACGATGGCCGCAATGTGTTCCGGCGTGGTGCCACAACAGCCCCCCAAAATGTTGACTCCTAAAGCGGCGAACCGACGAGCATATTCGCCCATTTCTGCCGGGGTGAGGGGGTAATACACCTCTCCTCTCACCAAGCGCGGCAGGCCCGCATTGGGTTTAACGAGCAGCAGCAGGTCGGGATTGGCGGTCCGCATTTTCTCCGCCACGGGCTCCAATTCCGCCGGCCCCCCGCCGCAGTTGGCCCCAACCACTTCGGCTCCGGCCTCCACCAGAGCAGCAACGGCCTGTTCCGGCCTCACCCCGAAACTGGTACGGCCATTGGGGTCGAAACTCATGCTGCCCAGCAGGGGAAGTCCGGTGCTTTCCTTCACTCCCTGCGCCGCCGCTTTTATTTCCTCCAGGGCGGAAAAGGTCTCCACCACGATAGCATCCACTCCTCCTTCCGCCAAGGCCTGGGCTTGCTCGGCGAAAATTTCAACCATCTCCGCAAAGGTGTGCGTTCCTAACGGCTCCAAGAACTCGCCTGTTGGCCCCATGGAACCTACCACGAACACTTCGTTCCCCACTGCCTTCCGGGCGATTTCCGCCCCCCGGCGGTTCAACTCCTCCACCCGGCCTTCCAGGCCGTAA
This sequence comes from Armatimonadota bacterium, assembly GCA_012961305.1. Lineage (GTDB taxonomy): Bacteria > Armatimonadota > UBA10988 > UBA10988 > DTZQ01 > DTZQ01. The sequence continues at coordinate 1,430 of DTZQ01000700.1, forward strand.
GCGGCCAGGCGCAAGCGATTGCCGCCGAAAGTGTTGGTGTACACCAGGTCAGACCCCGCCGCCGCGTAGTCCCGGGCGACGGAAGCCACCACTTCTGGATGGCTGACGTTCCACTCCTCCGGACACTCCCCCCGGCCCAAACCCCGCTGCTGCAACAGCGTCCCCGTGGCTCCGTCCGCCACCAAAATCTCCCCGGCCCGCAAGCGTTCCAACAGTCCTCTCATTCCTACTCCCCCGCATCCTACCTCAAGCATCCGGTTCAGGAAACAGCATGGTTTCCATGAACTCCATCTGATAGTCGGGATTACCGCACAGTTCCAGATGTTCCACCTGCCGGGCGAGTTCGGCCGCCCGGCGGCGTTCCTCCACTGAGAGCAAGGCCAATTTCGCCCCGGCGCCCGCGGCGTTGCCCACGCCCTCTATGCGTTCCAAGGGCAACGGGGGCAGCAGGCCAATGCGGCGTGCATTGGCAATGTCCAGGTAATTGCCGAAACCCCCAGCCAGGTACAGCCTTTCAATTTCCTCCAGTTCCACTCCGACCGTCTTCAGCAGGGTATTTGTCGCGGCCCGGATGGAACCTTTGGCCAGTTGCAGTTCGCGTACGTCTCGCTGGGACAGGACCACTGGTTCACCCGTGGCCGATTCTTCCGCCCGAGCCAGCACAAAGGCCTGATTGGAATCGCTGGTCACCAGCCGGGAGCGCAGTTCGTCGCTGACCTGGGGCACTTCCTCCGGGGCAGCGATGCGCCCGGTGGAATCCAACAGGCCTCGCTCCAGCATTTGGGCTATGACATCCACCAGTCCAGACCCGCAGATTCCCTGCGGGGGGCGGTGTCCGATGGTGTCAATTTCCACCTGCTCGTTAAGGCGCACGCGGCTGATGGCTCCTGGTGCCCCGCGCATGCCGTGGGTGATGCGCGCCCCTTCAAAGGCCGGCCCAGCGGCGGCGGAACAGGCCATTATCCGCCCCCGGTGCCGCAGCACAATCTCCCCATTGGTGCCGATGTCAATGGCCAGGGCCGTTCCCTCCCCGCCCCACAGGTGGGTGAGCACCATCCCCACCGTATCGGCCCCTACGAAACTGGCGATGTTGGGCAGCACGTACACCCGGGCCTGGGGATTTACCCGCAGACCCAACTCCTGGGCTGCCACCTCCCATGGCTGGCGCACCACGGGCACGTAAGGAGCCAGCCCCAAAGGGGTAGGGTCTAAGCCCAAAAACAGGTGCATCATGCAGGTGTTGCCCACCGCCGTGAGCAGGTAAACTCGCTGGAGGGACACCCCGGCTGACCTGGCCGCCTGGCGAATGAGGTCGTTGAGAACCCTGATGACTGCCCGCTGCAATTGCCGCCGGGCTCTGCGTCCCTGCATAGCATGGCGAATGCGGGAAACCACGTCGTCCCCGTAGGCCATCTGGGCGTTCATCCCCGCGGCCACGGCCAACTGCTGCCCCGTGCGCAGGTCCAACAGGTACACCACCACCGTCGTAGTGCCGATGTCCATGGCCAGGCCATACAGTTCTGCGGAAGTATCTCCCCGCTCTAATGCCAGCAGGCGACCCGCAGACAAAACGGCGGTCACGGCGAAGTCAGCCCGGCGCAGGGTCTCCGGCAGGCTTGCCAGCACTGTCCGGGGGGTCTCCAAAGGGGCGTCAATTCCGAGGGCTGCCCGCAGGCGTTCGTAATCGTCCCGCTGGTCTTCCAACGAGGGACGAGGCACATGCACGGGCACCTTTTGCACCCCCGGCCGCACGGCGACTTCCCGCCCTCGACCCCGGCTGAGAATTTGCTGCACCAAGGAACGGCTGCTCTCGGGAATGAAGACCGCGACATCCTGCCAAATTCGATGTTGACAAGCCAAGCGGAGACCTCGGGCCAATTCCTGGGCGGTGAGATGCTGCCGGTCATCAGGGTTGGGCTCCACCATACCCTGGGTAAAGACCACTTTGCATTTGCCGCAAATCCCTTGACCACCGCACGGCATTTCGAGGCTGATGCCTGCTTGAACCGCCGCCCGTAACAGTTCGGTCCCCGCCGGCACCCGCACTCGTCTCCCTTCCGGTTCAAAAGTAACTTCAACTTCAGGATTGCTCACCGTTAACTCCCCACAGAGTAGGATTTTCCTGAAAGTATAGCCTATTCTCCGCGGGCTGTCAAGGGAGGCCTGTAAGGGGAGGTTGGTCAAGGAGGAGGGCAGGCTTTAGCGGTCTCCGCGAGGGTAGTAGGAGGGGAAGATGTGAGCAGGGAATCCAACATTGCCGACAATTCAGCAGGGGAGAATGGTTTGGTAAGGTAGGCGTCGAGTTCCCTGCTTTCCGCCCGTTCCCGACTTTGCGGGGAAGGATAAGCGGTGAGAATGATGGCTTTAACTTCCGCGCATTGGGCCTTAAACCGCGCCGCCAGTTCAATGCCGTCGGTGTCCGGCAACCGTCGCTCAGTAATCAGCACGGCTACGTTCTGGGTGCCCAAGACCTCCCAGGCCGCTGCACCCGTGGTCGCGGTACACACTTCATAACCCCTTTGCACCAGCAGTGCTCGCAGGCTGAGCAGATGGTCCGTATCCGCGTCTACTAAAAGAATGCGTAACATCGGGCCACACCTACCTTTACCTGCTGGATTGCAATCTTTTCGCCAATATCCACAAACCCCTTTCTTTTCTCCGCGGTGACTACTCAGCCGGAGGCTGATATTCCCGCTTCC
>DTZQ01000701.1 GCA_012961305.1 Armatimonadota bacterium
CGGCGTTGCGTGCCGATGGCCAGCCCCGGCCTGGCGTGTACGACACCATTGTTTACCACCGCTCGCCGAACAATCCGTTGGCTCTGGCCCGTACCGTGCGGGCGGCTAAGGGCAGCGCGCGGCGAAGCGGAACCCGAATTCTGGCCGAGGACATCGCCCGGCTGAACTTCGCGGCCCGGCCGGGGGAGACCTTGGTCGCGGTGGAAATAGCCTCGCGACAAACGGTACACCATCGTCGCAGCGACTTACACCTGCGGGCGACAGCCGCCCTACGGAACAGGGGAGGAGAAGGATGAGCCAAAAGAGGAGACGGAAAAATCGAGGCAGTACGCTACTTTTCGCGCTGCTGACGCTGCTGCTCATAGGGGGTCTGGCTGCGGGATTTTTGGCCCTGGTGGCGGCACAGCAGGCAGCGCTGGTGCGGGAGCACAAGGCGACGGTGGCTCGGAATTTGGCTGAAGCCGGGCTGGAACTGGCGGCGGTGAAGTTGAGCCGCGATGACCGTTACCGCGGCGAGCGGGAGGTCCCTTTGGGCCGGGGAACGTTTGACCTAATCGTGAAACGGGTGGGGGAGGAATATTTAATTACGGCCACCGGCCGAGTGCCCACAGTAGGTGAGGCCCGATTGGAACGCACCGTGCGCGTGCGGGCCCGGCGGACTGAGGGAGGGGTTGAATGGATGCCCGATACCTGGCAGGAACTGCCCGCCCGATAGACGTGCAGGCGTTTAGGGGCAGTTGGGCAATCACCACCCCCTTCTACTTCGATACAGGATACCCTTCCTCTTCCCCCCGTGCGGGGGATAGAGAGGGGTGAGGCATCCTGCATCGTGCAACGGTCCAGTTTCCCAGTTGTCAAAGGAGTTTAACCATGCGGCAAGACAGAAGAGGATTTACGCTCATCGAACTGCTCACCGTAGTGGCCATTATCTCCATCCTGGCCGCGATTCTGTTTCCCGTGTTTGCCCGGGCACGGGAGCGGGCCCGGACTGTGAATTGCGCTACCAATCTGCATCAAATTGCGCTGGCCATGCACCTGTACGCTCAGGACTACGGCGGTCGGTTTCCCCCGCCCAGTGAGCAGTTTGCCCTGCCGATAATGGATTACGTAAAAAATTGGCAGATTTTCTCCTGCCCCAGCAGTCCAAATCCATTCACTTCACCGGAACAGCAGACGGTATACGCCTATCTGTACGAAGGCGGACATTGCACAGACGACCCGCCCCAAACGCGGCTGGTGTACGACTCCGAACTGCGGCACATTGGAGGAGGGAATGTGGCGTTCTTAAGCGGCAAAATTAAACTTATATCCCAGGCCGAATGGTCGGCGCGGGGCTGGACCCTGCCCCATCCTCCAGCCTGCTCGAAGGAGCAACCCCCGTTGGGAATGGGCGCCCCAATGGGGATGGCACCGACGCCGTAGAATATTCGGCATGGGCCTTTAGCCCTCAGCGGTCAGCCATCAGCAGGCTGATGCCTGTGGCTGAGCAAACATCCAATCCCTCAGCCACCCAGTTACTCTAACCGCCAGGCTGACTGCTATAATGTGCCGGGCTTTGGTCGGCTTGCCCCTGATAGACACCAGATTCGTCCGGTGGCTTAACTTGACAAAGTTAAATTCGCCACTTAGACCTGCCCAAGATTGAAACCTTGGGCTACGGTTACCAAGTCGGTGAGAAACCGACGGAACCAACTTTCGTTGGTTTGGTAAAGGTAGCCCCGAGTTTGAACTCTGGGCGAGAAGGCTGGATTTCTTTTCCCCAAACCAACTTAAGCCGGGCGGTATTAAAGTTAACATTGTCGACTAAGGGGTGGACTGTTTGGGATGGGAGATGTTTCTCCTTGGGAGCGAACCATGCGAAGGAAAAGGAAAGGCTTCACCTTTATCGAACTGTTGGTAGTGGTCTCCCTCATCGCCGTTCTGGCGGCGATACTTTTCCCGGTGTTTGCCCGTGCGCGGGAGAAAGGGTTTACCGCTGAATGTCTGCATCACTTGCAGCAAATCGCCATCGCCTTGCAACTTTACGCCGCGGACCATTTCGGCCACTACCCACCCCGGGACAACGATTGGGAACCACTGTTCCCCTACCTGCGCGACCGGAGCGTCCTGGTCTGTCCGGCTCCTACGGCGGAGGAGAACTTCGCCGGCCGCAACGACCCGCTGGTGGGGCCGGGGTATCGGTACAAAGGCGGTCTATGCCACGATGACTGGCCCGAAATCCCCCTGGCCTCCGATAGCGCCCCTTGGCACAGCGGGGGCAGGAACTTCCTGTTTGTGAACGGACGGGTTAAGTGGTTCCATGACCAAGATGGGCAGAAGTTTCGCTTGGGAGAGAGGATACCACTGCCCGGGGGGTGATTCTCCGGCAAGGCGGCTTCCCTTAGCCGCCTACTCGACCGAGTTCAAAGGGGAGAGAGAAATGAAAGGGCAAGGATTTACGCTGATTGAACTGTTGGTGGTCATAGCCATGATTGCCATTCTGATGGCCATTGCCCTGCCGGCCATCAGCACGGCCAATGACCGCAGCAACTTGGCCCGCTGTCAGACGAATTTGCAGCGCATAGGGCTGGCCTGTCGGATGTACCTGGACGATTACGGGGTCTATCCGCCGTCCTTAGAGGCCCTCTACGAGGCGCGATATGTCAACGACGAGAGTGTCCTAATGTGCAGCAAGACCGGGCAGCGATACTACTACCATCCTGCGCCTGCAGAGGCCGACCGGGACACCCTCTTGGCCTCCTGTGTGCCGGTGGACACTCCCTCGGGCCAACGGCCCCATACCTTCGGGGAAGCATTGGTGGGACTGTACGTAGGGGGCAAAGTGGCCGTGGTGCGGTAAATACCCTTGCTCTCCCTATATTCCCACTCTAACAGTTGAACTGACAAAGGCGAGCAAGGTGAAAGAGGTACAAACCCTCTGGACCTCTCAATCTCAGCAGACCTATCAGTTCGGCGAGGGGCCCAAACAGCAGTTTGACCTCTACGCTCAACTCATTTTGTTGCTCTCCGCCAAGCCGCCGACCAAGGTGGAATTGGGCGAAGCCCAGACCAGCGGTCCGGAAGTGGTTATTCCCCTGAGGAAGACGATACAACTGGAACAAAAACTCGTACTGCGGCAGGAGAGGGGGCAATGGCGCATTGACCTGGCCAGAAGCGCTCTGCTCCCCGGCGGGCTTGCACCAGCAGAGCAAACAGCGCAGACAGGGGCGTGGGCGCAAGCCCGGCAGGCCGCAGATGGAGGCCAACTTCCAAGTGGTCGGGAACCTGCTACTTCCCGAACTTTCCAAGTTCCGCGCCGCCGCTCGACTGTTCACGGCCCTTTCCTACCGCGCGGGCGAGTTGAAGCGGGCCCTAAGTGGCTATCTCGAGGTGGCCAAGAGGGGTGCGCGCTTGCGCGAGGAGGCAGACTCGCTCCTCAGCGCGCTGGTAGGCATCGCCATTCAGAATCTCGCCTGGGGCCGAGAGGAGCCTCAGAAGCCCAAAGTTGGGAACCGGGAAACAATGAGCCAATATCAACGCGACCTCGCGCGCCCCTTCTTGAGGCAACTGCATGTCCAAGGTTGGAAGGCGGGGGCTGCCTGGGTGGAGCAAGAGGGGGAGCGGAACATTCGGGTGAGAAACCTCCTTCTCCCTTCCCGCTGGAAGATTGGTTGGGGGATTGACGCGGTCTTTCTGCCGATGGCAGATGGATTTGTCTGGGAACGTCTGGCGGAAGTCGGACGTTTTGTTTTTTAGAGGTGAAAGCCATGAGGAACTATGGGCCGCGGGCGGGGTTTACCCTGGTGGAAATGCTGGTGGTCATCGCCATCGTTGCCATTTTGGCCGCCATTTTGTTTCCTGTGTTCGCCCAGGCGCGGGAGAAGGCGCGGGCGGCACGTTGCGTGAGCAACCTGCGCCAGTTGGGGGCCGCGATTTGGATGTACGCCCAGGATTATGACGACCTCTTCCCCCAGGCTGTGGACCCGGCCGACAAATACGCGCCGCAAATCTGGGCCCGCTGGCCCCAGTGGCAGGCCCGCATTCCCCGTATGCCCATGATTACGGAAGTGTTGGAACCCTACATCAAAGGCCCCGAAGTGTGGCACTGTCCTTCGGACACGGGCTACGACACGGTGGATGTCAGCAGGTTTCCCCTGGATGGGCGGCCCACGTCCTTCAAGAAGTTTGGCACCTCTTACTTCTTCCGCACGGAAATTGCCTTCCGCTATATGAGCATTTCTGGTTTGGCCTGGCCCTCGCAGACGAACGTTTTGCTGGACGCCAGCGGGGAATGGCACGGGGAGAGGGCAATTCCCAAACGTCGCTATCACATCCTCTACGGAGATGGGCACGTGAAGACGGCGAACTGGCAACAGCACATAGACGCCTGGCGAACTCCCCTGCGGTAAGGAAAAAGGGCTACAACTTGCTTTCTTCCCGGTCTTCTAAAATCCGCCGGCTGAGTTCCAGTAAATCCTCAATGGCATAGGGTTTGGTCAGGTAGAACTCAATGTCGTACTTCCACCCCTCGGCAATGTCCTCTAACTTGCGCTTGCCAGTCAGGACGATGACCGGAATGTCTGCCGTTTCCGGGGTGGATTTGATGATTTCCAACGCCTCATACCCATCCATGGTGGGCATGAGAATGTCCAAGATGATAAGGTCGGGATGTTCCAGGAGCGTCTGGCGTACCGCTTCCGCGCCGTCCCGGGCGGTGAGGACGCGATAGCCTTCTGCCTCGAAGTTCACTTGCAGCAACCGCACCATGACCGGTTCATCATCCACCACCAGTACTGTCTTTTGGGACTTTGCGGTCATGGTCGGTTTTTCCTCCTCAGATGTAATCATAGAAACCATGAGTGCACCCCCTTCATATTCCCAGTATATTGCAGCAAACCAATACTTCCCAACTAAGGTTTATACCCGCTTAAAACTGGGTTAAACTTTAACGGAATGTTAAAGTTTGGGCCCTACTTTTAAGGCCTGGAACCCACCTGATGCAAGGCCAGGCCTAAACTGTCCAGCACGGCCTCGGCGAAAACCTCCGGCAGAGTGGGGTGGGCGTGCACCGTACGGGCCAGCAACTTGCCCGTTGCTCCCAGCCGCAGGGCCAGTACCGCCTCTCCAATTAAACTGGGGGCCTGTGCTCCCAAGATGTGTACCCCCAAGAGGTGGTCGGTCTGGGCGTCACGCACGACTTTGACCAGGCCCTCCCCCTCGTTTAGGGCCAGCGCCTGACCGGAATTGCGGTAGAGGAAAGTGCCTACCTGCACCGCATACCCCTGAGCGCGGGCTTGGGCTTCCGTCAGTCCCACGCGGGCGATGGGAGGGTGGGTAAAAATACAATTAGGAAGAGAGCAGTAATCCACTTTTACCCTCGCGCCCAGCGCGTTTTCGGCCGCGGCCAACCCTTCGGCCAAGGCCGTATGGGCGTCCCCCGCGCCCCGCAGAACGTCACCCACGGCGTAGATGTGGGGAACATTGGTACGCAAGTGCTCATCTACCGCAATCTGACCCTGCTTCACCCGTACGCCAACCTCTTCCAAACCCAAGTTTTCTATATTCGCTTGGCGACCCACAGCCAGCAGTACCACTTCCGCCTCTACTTCCCGCTCTTCTCCCTTTTGGGTGTAATGTACCACCAGGCCGTGGGCCCCAGCCCTAATTCTTTGGACACTTACGGCGGTAAAAAGTTTCATTCCCCGGCGACGAAATAGTCTGGTAAGTTCCGCCACTATCGTTTCATCTTCGGCGGGTAAAATGCGGGGCAGCATTTCCAGCACGGTCACGGCCACCCCCAAGGTCTGAAACAAATGGGCAAACTCCATCCCCACCGGCCCGGCTCCCAGGACCACTAATCGGTCGGGGAGGGTGTCCAATTGCAACAGGTCACGGCTGGTAAACACTCCTTCCGTCTGTACTCCGGGCAGGGGTGGACGAAGGGGTTGGGAACCCGGGGCGAGGATGAGGGAACGCACCGGGAATCGCTCCTCTCCTGTGTCGGTAGTGACGGCAATTTCGTGCGGCCCTCCCAGTTGCCCCTGGCCCCGCAGCAGGGTCACTCCCCGGGCCCGCAGGAGGTACTCGACCCCTCGGCGGAGCCGCTGAACCAGGCCCCGCTGCCGGGCCTGCATGGCGGCCCAGTCGAACTCCACTGAACCCGTCAGTCGGAGGCCAAACTCCGCCGCCTGCTGGATTTTCTCTCCCAGTTCGGCTGTGGCCAGGAGGGCCTTGGTGGGAATGCAGCCCCAGTTCAGGCAGGTGCCGCCCACCTGTTCCCGTTCCACCAACAACACCCGCGCTCCCCGCTGAGCAGCTCGCAGGGCCGCCGCGTAACCGCCTGGCCCGGCACCAATGATGCCTACCTCAAACTCCTCGCTCACGCTACCACCTCCCCAACTTCCTCGGCGGCAGCCGGAGCAGTGTAGCCGCACTCGCGGTTCACACACACGTAGGCTTCTACTTCCCCCCTCCGTCTGCGTTGGCCCAGGGGCCAACCGCACTGAGGACAGGTCTGCTCCGTGGGCCGATAGGGAGTGGTGAAGGTGCACTCTGGATAGCGGCTGCAGCCGTAGAAGCGACCGCGGGGGCCCCGGCGGGGCACGAGGTAGCCAGAGCATTTCGGCGTGGGACAGGGAAAGCGCTCCTGGGGCAAGGAGCGGGTGTTACGACACTTAGGATAGGCAGAGCAGCCAAGGAACTCCTCCCCTCGGCGGTTGGTACGGATGACCATTTCCGCTCCACACTTTTCGCAGACCTCGCCGGAGGGGCGGGGGGCTGGCGGTTGGTCTTGATTCAGCGGTCGGGTACCCTTACAGCGGGGGAAGGTGGAGCAGGAGAGGAACTCTCCGTACCGGCCCTGGCGAATGACCATGGGGGCTCCACATTCGGGACAGGGCACCTCAGTAGGTTGGGGCTTGGGGGCCTCCACCCGCTGCATGTTCCTCTCCGCCTGCCGTAGGGCCTCCTCAAAAGGCCCGTAGAACTCCCGCAGTACCGCTACCCAATCGGCTTCGCCGCGCTCAATGCGGTCCAATTTCTCTTCCATAGCCGCGGTGAACTTTACGTCCATGATGTCCGGGAAGTGTCGAACCAGTTGGTCGGTGACGGTGAAGCCCAACGGAGTGGGATGGAACCGTCGCTTCTTTAGCACGACATAGCCCCGCTCAACGATGTTGCCGAGGATTTGGGCATAGGTGCTGGGCCGTCCAATGCCCTCCTCCTCCAGGGCCTTTACCAAGGCGGCTTCGGTGTAGCGCGGCGGCGGCTTGGTGAAGTGCTGCTGGGGTTCCAAGTTCAGCAGGGTCAGGGACTGTCCCTCGCTCAGCGGAGGGAGGACTTTGTTCAGTTCCTCCCCTTCGCCGTTGCCTTCTTTAGCCGGTTCTGGCTCGCCGGTCAGGGCCAGAAAGCCGGGGAACTTGACGGTGGTTCCCCGGGCCCGGAAAGTGTAGGGGCCGGCCGCGATGTCCACGGTGACCACGTGGAGAATGGCGGGCGACATCTGACTGGCCACGAAAGTTTCCCAGATGAGGGCATAAAGCCGGTACTGTTCCGCCGTGAGGTAGGGTTTAACCTCCTCCGGGCGGCGGAACACAGAGGTGGGACGAATGGCCTCGTGGGCGTCCTGGGCTCCCTTCTTGGGTCGGGTTCGGCGGGGCTTAGAAGGGCGGTAGGAAGGGCCGAAGGTCTGCTCAATAAACTGCCGGGCCTCTTTCTGGGCTTGCTGAGCCACACGGGTGGAATCCGTGCGCATGTAA
>DTZQ01000702.1 GCA_012961305.1 Armatimonadota bacterium
CATGATTGACCGGAATGAAAATACCGGTTAAAATTATGGTGGTGAATTGAGATGGAGGACGGGGGACCGGAGACGGGAGACCGGTCCCCGGTCCCCCGTCCCCGGTCCTCGAAGGAAGCGGGAATATCAGCCTCCGGCTGAGTAGTCACACCTGGCGGAAATGAACCTAAGTAACTGCCGATGTCAAGTTTAAGGAAAACGACCTCCTCGCTGCTGTTAAAAGAGCGCAATATTGTGTTGGTGGGTTTCATGGCGGCGGGGAAAACCTGTGTGGGCCGGGCTTTGGCTGCGGCCCTGGGGTGGACTTTTATAGATACGGATGACCTGATTGTGGCGCGGGAGGGTTGTCCCATCCCAGAGATTTTTGCTGCTAAAGGAGAAGGATATTTTCGGGAATTGGAGCGGAAAGTAGTACAGGAGGTAGCAGGTCAAGAAAAGATGGTAATCGCCTGCGGGGGAGGGGTAGTGAAGGATGAAACTAATGTGGCTTTACTGAAACGGAGGGGATGGATTGTCTACTTGTATGCCTCCCCTGAGGCTCTAACTGAACGACTGTTGCGGGAGCCCGGCCGGCGTCCACTTATTGACAATTTTGTCCCTAACCGCGACCCGGCAGCGGTTCGACGGCGGGGGGAGGCACTTTTGGCGGAACGGACGGTTCTCTATGAGCGGGCAGCCGATTGGATAGTAGACACCTCTGGACGAACCCCGGAGGAAATCCGCGAGGTTATATTAAGCCAACGGGGGAGGGAGGTGTGGGCGATGCATTGCCCGTACTTGGGGACCCGACATGACCCGTTGACCCGTTATGGGTATCCCACGGGTCAAAATGTCTGCTGGTCACCAGGCATTGAGAAACGGAGGGGACGCGATTACGGGAGGGTAGGCAAGTCTCATCAAGAGCGATATTGCTTAACCGATGAGCATGTCCATTGTCCCTATTATGAGGAGGAAGAACCGGGTGAGTGAATTGGTAGTGCTAACTCTAATGGGAGCGTTAGGCTTGCTGGTGGCTCTGCTGCTGATTGGATATGGTTTGCGGAGGCTCCAGGCCATTGTCCAGCGACAGCAGGAACTGCAGGACCGCCACGAGCGGCTCTTCACTTACACTCAATACAAATTGGCCGCTCAGCGAAGCCTCCAGCAAGCCCAACGGACGAAGCGATTTACAGCGCGCCGGGAAGCCCTGGAAATCGCAGTCGCCCGGCTGCAAAAGGCCCTGGACGTTTATCCAGAGGCCAAGGATGCTGAGCAACTGCGGGAGCAGTTGGTAGCATGTCAGGAACAATTGGCCGCCCTGCAGGAGGATAAAGGTTGACTTTCTGGGCAACTTGTTGTATACTTTAAGGGGCTAATCTCTCGTCACGGAAAGGAGGGAGGAAAATCATCCAGTGACTGCCCCTGCAAGACGGTCCGTTGGGACAGGAGGGTGGAAACAGTGGGAACACCCCTGTCCCAGGCCGACAACTTTAACGAGGTACAAAGGAGGCCTAAGCATGGCGAAAAAAGGCATTGTTTGGCTGTGTCTCGTCGCCGTAGTGGCCTGGCCGACCCTGGCGCAGGACATTTTCGTCGGCGGGGAAGTTCAGGTCACTTACTTCGTACCGTCAAGTGTGCCGGCGGCCAAAGACCGTACTCGCATCGGCCTGGGGCCCGATTCGGTGCTGAACCTGGAGGCCAATGTGCGCGAGAACTTGACCGTGTACTGGGAATTGAACCTGGCCCAAGAGGTCGACTCTGCTACGGCAGACCTGGTCACTTCCCCCTACAGGCCCAGTGCTCGCGAGCAGCATTATTTGCGGCTGAGCGAGGTGGGCGGACGCAATGGGGCGCTGCGGGTGGGGAAGTTCTGGGTGCCCTTTGGCCTGCGGGATTTAGACCGGGAAGACCGGCTGTTCGACGTTTTCGACACCGGCTTCCGCTACACCCAAACGCTGGTTTCCCGGCCCAACGCGGAAATCAACCTGGGCCTGGCGGTCACCGACGGGTACGGCGGTTCTCACCCCCAGTATTACCTCGGGTGCGACGGGCGTTCAGGCCGTCTGGACCTGAGTGCTGACGTGGCCTGGGGCAACGGCAAAGGACTCGTAGGTGTAAGTGGAGCCATAGGTCTGCTGCCCAACGATGCCCTGCAGTTGAAGGCCGAGTACCTGAACGGAGACCTGGAAGACCTGACCACTGAGGAACAGGACGATTTGACCCTTCGTTCCCTTTACTTGGAGGTGGGCTATCAGTTTCCTGACAGCCCCTTCCGGGTCACCTTCAAGGTCCGAGACCAGGAGGTGGGCCCCAACGACACCACAGAGTTCAAATATGGGCTCCACTACGCGCTGGCAGAGGACTTGACGGTTAAGGTCGAGTACTGGGATGAGACCTACGCCGGGGTGGATGACCTGGAATTTGGAGGAAGCGACCTCTTCCTGCTGGAGGTGGATTTCACCTTCTAAGAATGGTGAGGGAACATGGGGCGGGGAGCCCATAGGCTCTCCGCCTTTTTCTTTTATCAGGGAGTAATAACCGAAAGGCGATTTAGGGTGGCGGATTGGAGGGTTACCTCTTCGCGGAAATGGCCGTTCTGCCCACTAACTACGGGGCGGCCATTGATGGCTAAGCGGGTGCCCATGCTCACCGCCCCGGAAACGGTCAAAGACCGCTTGGCATCCCGGTCGAGGAAGCGTTCCACCAAGGCTGCGGCTTCGCTTCGGGTGAGAGGGTTTTGGGGTAAGAAGGTATTGCCCGGGTAGTCCACAATTAATTCCCCATTGTGGCGGGGGCCCGTGGTAGTGGCTACAGCAATATAGCCCACAGCCCAGCGGGGAATGTCGGCTTCGTCAGCAAATCCCAACTTAGCCTCCCTCCGCTGCCGAGCCTCTTTTTCCAAACCGGCTGCCCGCACGATTAGCACCGTTTCCTCTACCCGACGAATAGGAAGGTTGGGGCGGAACAAATTCCCCGGATAGCCACGAACCAATCCTTTGGCCACGGCTGCCGCCAGGTAGGGAGCGTACCAGGCCTGGGCGGATACGTCCACAAAAGGTATATCGTCCTCTACCTTCAGCAACCGTACTGCCACCAAGTTAATGGTGCTGGTAAGGGTGGAGGATATTCCGTCCTCGCCCACTGCCTGTACCTCGTAGCGGTAAATTCCTGGCGGAACCGCCGCCCCGTTGTCATCTAAACCGTCCCACACCAAAGTATTGTCTTGGGTTTCCACCCGTTCTTCCCTCAACAGATGGCGCACTGCCTCCCCAGCCTCGTTGTAAATGGTCACCGTAACTTTGGCCGGTCGTTTCAGAAAGAAACCAATTTGGGTAGTATCGCGCAGGCCTTCTAAGTTCAGGGCCAAAACAATCATTTTCGTAGCCTGAGCGCGGGTTATAAACTCGTGGGGCCGGAAAGAATGGTCAGGGAAGCCATGAACAATGCCCAAACTTTCCAAGCGGTCTACGGTTCGTTGTACGGCTTCCTGTTCAATGTCCAACAGGGGAAGCAGCAAGTTCCTCCTGGCCACTATCACATCTGGCAGAGCGTAGGCGGCCAGAAGGGGTAGGGAAACCACCTCCGTCACTACCGGCGTTGCCGCTACTGGGGTAACCAAACCGGCCGCCTGAACCTGAGCGATTGGTTGAATCTGGGCTCCTTCTCGTGAGGTAGTCACCCGGGCTTTGTAGTGGAGCGTAGCTTGGGCCCCGGCTTCCAACTTAGGCATTTGCCATAACAGACATCGTTCCCCTTCCGCATAGGTCCCTCGGGGTTCAGCGCTGTCGGGGAGGTATTCGACTTCCGGAGGCAGTTTTACCCTCACTTCCACCTTTTCCGCCGGGGTTAGCCCCTTATTGTGACACTCTACGGTATAACTCAGCAAGTCAGCATATACAGTACGAGCCTTATCCACTTGCTGGAACAAAGATAACCTCGGAGGACGGCGAACGGTGACCAGAGGAGGAACTACGGCTACCGGTTCTTCACCGTCGCGGTCATTCCCATCAGTTCCCCCTCGCACCAATTCCGGGAGGTTAATAATAACTGGCCGCACTAAGGGAAGGGTTGTCGGCGGGGTGGTTTTCCTTTCCACCCGCACAGTAAAAGTCTCGCGGCCAGTGGCGCTCCAGACATGCAGTTGGGTGACGCCGGGAATTTGACCGGTAACTGCCACCGTACCGCTGGTAATTCGCCGGGCGGTAGCAACCCGGGAATCTACAACCTGTACTCGGTGGACGGTGTTAAAAGGAAGCGAAACCGTTGCTCCCTGGGCGATGCAGACACTCTCCAAAGCATTCGTCTGACCAGGGAGTGCAATCAGGCTTAAACCAGTCCAAAGTATTAACCAGTGTACATGGTGTTTCATGGTTCCTTCTCCTGATGTTCTAATCCCTTCCTTACGAGTTCCCTCTAATTTCTCTCATTATACTCCAATTTCTGCCTTCTTGTCAAGAGGTAGGAGGCTAAAATTTGACAGACTTTTCTTTTTTGTGATATACTTGATGTTTGAGGCCAGCAATTAGCATTGAGTATCCAGCAAAAGGCGAAATGGGGAATGACGAATGCGGAATCAAGTTCCGCGTTCCGCTCCATTTCCGCTGGTATCCAGCATCCAGTATCTAAGTGGGGGGATGGTTTCAGCGCCCAGTATCAGAGTGGGGGCGGTTGTAAGCAGAGCGTTGGGAGATTGTGGTTAGGAGGGAGGTAGCCATGCTCTTAATCAAACTTACTGAACGAGAAGATGGGTCTATCGTCGCGGAGACGCCCCGGCGGGTAATCGGCACCTTCCCCAATGCTACTCGGGAAGACGTGATTGCCTTTTTGCAGGAGAAAGCGGAAGAGTGTGGGGAGGAGGTGCGCATTGTGGATGAGTTTGAACCACAGGATAGAGA
>DTZQ01000703.1 GCA_012961305.1 Armatimonadota bacterium
GCTGAGTAGTCACGTAGGCCTTCAGCCG
This sequence comes from Armatimonadota bacterium, assembly GCA_012961305.1. GTDB lineage: Bacteria > Armatimonadota > UBA10988 > UBA10988 > DTZQ01 > DTZQ01. The sequence continues at coordinate 29 of DTZQ01000703.1, forward strand.
TCAACCTGAATCACGCATCACGCACCAAACGCTTACCTTGGGGAAAAGAGGGAAGGGAGAGGGTTTCAGGGGCAGGTGAAAACACATCTGGAGGACTGAACCTATGTATCGCAATTTGAATCCGGGAATGATTGGCGTGCAGGCAGATTTGAAGCGCAGCCTGGAACTGGCCCAAAAGGCAGGGTTTGAAGGGTTAGATGTGCCCCTGGGGGAGGTGGGGCAACTGGTAGAGGAGCGAGGTGCAGGCTATGTGAAGGACCTTTATGCCCAAGCCGGCTTGAAGCCGGGCGGTTGGGGTATGCCCATCAATTGGCGAGGGAGCGAGGGGGAATTCGCGGAGGGGCTTAAACAGTTGGCGCGTTTGGCGGGAATTGGCGCGGCCATCGGGGCTACTCGGGTGGTCACTCACATTCCCCCGGCCTCTGAGGAACTCCCCTTTGCCGAGAACTTCCAATTCCACCAAGAGCGTTTCCACGCCGTAGCCGAAGTTCTCCAAGAGCATGGCTGTCGCTTGGGACTGGAATTCATCGGCACGAAAACCCTCCGCCTGGGGCGGAAATACGAGTTCATTTACACTTTGGAGGGGATGCTGGAACTTTGCGACGCCATTGGCACGGGCAATGTGGGCCTGCTGTTGGACTGCTGGCATTGGTACACTTCCCAGGGTACGGTCGAGGCCCTGCGGCAACTTACCAACGAGCAAGTGGTGTATGTGCACGTCAACGACGCTCCTGCGGGGGTGCCCGTGGACGAGCAGATTGACAATGTTCGCTGCCTGCCAGGAGCCACGGGCGTCATTGACATTGCGGGCTTTTTGCAGGCCCTGCGGGACATCGGTTACGATGGTCCTGTAACCCCGGAGCCGTTTAGTAGAGAGGTCAATGCTCTCCCCGACGAAGAGGCCGTGCGGGTGACGGGAGAAGCAATGGCCCAAATTTGGCAACTGATTGGCGGATGTGGGTAAGCCGGTGGGAACGAATGGACGCAGTTAGGCGTTAAGGAAATGATGGAACCATTGTTTCGGGGTTGTAGAGGGGAAGTTTGACCGGGTTGGCCGGAGGATGATTAGCACTCATGAGCGCTTTAACTGAGGCCCTGGCCCAAATTGAACAGGCGAATTACGGTCTGGCTTTGACGCTGCTGGAGGAACTGGTCCATCGGGAACCCCGCAACGCAGAAGCCCGCCGCCATTTAGCCGAAGTATACCTGCGCCTGGAGCGGCCGGTCGAAGCAGAGGCCACGGCTCGGGCCTATCTGAAACTACGGCCTCAGGAGGCAGAGGGCCATTACTTGTTGGGCCGGGCATTTGAGAAACAGGAGCAGTGGGAGGAAGCGCGGCGCGAGTTGGCCCGGGCGGTACAGTTGGACCCGCTGCATGAACGGGCCCAGCAGGCATTACGGATTCTGCCCCTCTCCCAACCAACTCCTACCCAAGCGGAGCCACCAACCAGTTCGGCAAGTGCTCCCGCGGAGAAATCTGTTCCACCTTCCTTTCCGGAAACCCGACGCAGGAGCCCTTGGGCGGTGAGGGTGATGGGGGCTTTAGTGGTCCTTTCGGCCGTGGCCATTGTTGCGGCCACTATGTTCCCCCAGTGGGCCGGAAACGATTCCACTTCGGAGCCCAAGCCCCCTGCCTGGGCACCGGTGCCGCCACAAACGTCATCTCCTCCCTCCTCACCTGTGGCCGAAGCAGAACCGCAGTCAGAACTTTCGTTGCCCACGCCCGCGGCGGTCCCCACGAATGCGCCCCCTGATACCGCCCGCCTGGAAGTGCAAAACGCCCGTGCTCCCCGTACAGAGGGGCTCTTGCCCCCTCGCCCCCAGACGCCACCGGCTCCCCAAGTTTCCTCAGCGAAGGACCGGCCCTTCGCCCGGCCCCGCTCGGAGGAAAGAACCCAGGAGGAGGGCATCACCCTGTTCATCCCGCCGGCTGCCCAGCGTCCCCAGCAAACTTCTTCCCTTTCCTCCTCCGCCCCAACTTCGGTCACCAATTTGACTTCGGAGCAGAGCACCGAAGCGGGTTCCAAGCAGGCCGGCCCCCCGGCTTCCACCCCTGGGCCGCAGGCAGGTTCGACCGGCCCTGGGCCTGCTCCCCGAGCCGGAACTGGCCAGCGGGCCCCAGCCGGAGGCCCGATGTCTCCCCCCGGAGCCCGGCGTTCGGGCAAAGGCTCCGGACAAGTAGCCGGCCCCCAGGGTCCAGGCCCCGGGTCAGGCCCGCAAATGGTGCCCTGTCCGAACTGTGGCGGCCGGGGCCGAGGGGCGTGTGGGATGTGCGGCGGGCGGGGAACTATTCCCTGCCCTGGGCCTGCGGGGTTAACTTCAGTTGGCGGTTTCGTGAAATGTGTCGGTGGACGAGTGCACTGTCTTCTGCATTTTGGCGAGGGGTGTACCATCTGCAACGACCTGGACGGCAAGGTTTGCCCCGTCTGTCATGGCCGCGGCTTTATCGTCTGTCCGGTCTGTAAGGGCCGAGGGCAGGAAACTTGTTCGCTCTGTGGCGGTCGGGGCCAGGTATCACCGGAGAAGTTGCAGCGTTACCGTCAAACCTCCGGACTGCTGAACCAATTGATGAACTCGCTGCGGTGAGGGACGATGTTGGAAGAAGCACGGCGGCAACTGGAGCAGGGCAATTACGGTCGAGCGCTGGAGTTGTTAGAGGAACTGGCAGCGCAAGGGTCCCGGCCCCCGGAAGTGCTGCGTCACCTGGCCGAGACCTATTTGCACCTCGAGCGGTGGGCCGAAGCAGAAGCCACGGCCCGGGCCTATCTGAAACTGCAATCTCAGGAGGCAGAAGGCTATTACTTATTGGGACAGGCGTTGGGGGAGCAGGGGCAAAAAGAGGCCGCCCGTTCTGCGCTGACGCGGGCCCTCAGCCTCGACCCGGCCCATCAACCTGCCCAGCAAGCCCTCCAACGCTTGTTCCCTTCAATCCCCGGCGAATCCCCTGCCACCAGCAAACCTCAGCCGACCCCGGCAGCCGGGCGGCCCCGCAGTCCCTGGCCGGTGCGGGCCATGGGAGGGTTAGTGGTTCTCTCCTCGGCCGCCATTGTCGCTGCCACCCTGTTTCCCCAATGGGCTGGCAATCGCTCAACGGAAGAACCCAAACCTCCAACCTTAACCCCTGCGGAGCAGGCGGCCCGGGCTCCAGTGGGAGAAGCCCATCCGTCAGCCCCGACTGAGGTGCAGACCCCCGCCGTTGCTGCGCGCCGGGAACCTTCCCCGGCGGTCCCCAGGCCCCCGGTGCGGGCCCGGCGGACTTGGCCGAGGAGGCAGACGATGCCGCCCCGGCCTCGTTCTCCGGAACCGGACGCGCCAGGGACAACGTCCCCACCTTTTCCCCGGCCTCGCCCGCAGGAGCCCTCGTCGGAGCAGGGGATTGAGTGGCAGATTCCTCCCCGTTCCCTGCCTTCGTCCCTTCGTACCCGAGCAGGGGGAATACGCCCGTCGCGGGAATTGACCTCGCAAACGCCACCGGCAACCGCGGTAACTCCGGCGGAGAAGGCGGTCGGTCCCGCCGCCGGACTGGGAGAGGGCGGTTCCACTGGTCGGGCCCAGGGCCGGGGAAAGATACCGGCCCGGACCCCACCTCCTCGTCCTATTCCCCAACCGCGAGGAAAGAAGCAGGGCTCAGGGCGAAGCCCCTTTCGCGGGCCTTGGAGGGGGCCGGCTCCCGGTCCCCTGCGGAGACCCCTGATGCCTGCACCTGGCCTTCAGGGAGGCAATCTGGAGGAGGAGTTGGCCAGGGCTCTGGCCAAGTGGTCTATGGACTGTCCCATGTGCGACCCCCTGGGCCGCGCCACCCCCCAGGAAGCCCGAGCGGTGATTGCCTTTCTCAACCGCATCGTCCCCATCGCGGGCCTGTTGGAGCAAACCCTGTTTGCCGGCTACGCAGAGCGGCGACCCGGCGACCCCTGCGTGTGCGCCGAAGGGGGCAACTGCTGCGCCATTTTCAACTCCCCGCCCTGCATTTACTGCCGGGACCGCTACCAGCCCAGTCCCCAGGGTAGCATCTTCCTGCAGTTGCTGTCAGGAGGACATTTGGCCGGGGGTTGACAACTGCTCAACAATGTAGGATAAGATAATGACCAGTGAGGACCAAGAAGTTAAGGGACGGGAGACCGAAGACCGGCCAGAAAGCCCCGGTCCCCCGTCCCCGGTCTCCGGTCAGGCAAAAAGCGGTCGGTCTACGA
>DTZQ01000704.1 GCA_012961305.1 Armatimonadota bacterium
CACCAGATAGGTCCTTTTTATTTTTCGCCGGGGGCGGTCGGATTCCTTCTGGCGTTTTTCTTCCCGCTGGCGGAAGGCGCGCTGGAGGGCGGCGATGCGGTTGATGGCCTGTTCCAGAGGGTCAGGTGGCTTCGGTTTGGCCTGAGGCTGAAGGGATGGGACAGGTAGATTACCTGTTGCTTACAACACTCCTTTGGTAGATGGGATGTCATTGAGGCGTTCGTCCAGACGAGTGGCCGCGTCCAAGGCCCGGCCAAAGGCTTTGAAGGCCGCTTCGGCCAAGTGGTGCTGGTTCACTCCCGCGTGCTGGCGGAGGTGCAGGCTCAGGCCAGCGTGCACGGCTACCTCGTAGAAGAAACTGCGCAGCAGTTCTGCATCGAACTCGCCGATTTTGCCCTCTAATTCCAACTGGTAGTCCAAATAGGGCCGTCCGCTCAAATCCAAATGCACTGAAACCAGGGCCTCGTCCATGGGCACGAAGGAAGTCCCGTAGCGCACCAGGCCCTTTTTCTCCCCTACGGCCTGTTTAATGGCTTGCCCCAAGCAGATACCCAGGTCATCAGTAAGGTGGTGGAAGTCCACCTGGGTATCGCCTACGGCGTCCACCTTCAGGTCGAACAGGCCATGTTTGCTGAACAGTTCCAGCATGTGGTCCAGAAATCCGATGGAAGTGTTGATTTCGTAGTGCCCCGTTCCGTCCAGGTTCAGGGCCAGGGTCACTTTCGTTTCCCGGGTGATGCGTTCTACGGTTGCTTGTCGGGTCAAGGTTGTTCTCCTTTATGGGTTCGCACCTGCACGGCGCGGGCATGGGCTTCCAATCCCTCTACGGTGGCCAAAGTGACGATGGCCTCGGCTTCAGCGGCCAGTTCCTCGCGGCGGTAGGCAATGATGCTGGACACTTTGAGGAAATCGTCCACGGTCACCGGCGAGGAGAACCGAGCCGTGCCCCCGGTGGGCAGCACGTGACTGGGTCCAGCCAGATAGTCGCCCACCGATTCGGGCGAGTACTCCCCCAGAAAAATGGCCCCAGCGTGGCGAATGTGCGGCAGCCAGGTGTACGGCTCCTGTACCAGCAGTTCCAAATGCTCCGGGGCACAGCGGTTGACCAACTCCACCCCAGCCGCCAAATCGTCTACCACGATGAGGGCTCCGTAGTCGCGCAAGGCCGCTTCCATAACCTCTCGCCGCACGGCGGTGGCCATCTGCTGCTCCATCTCCTGGCGCACGGCCTCTGCCAGTTGCCCGGAGGGAGTAATCAACAGGGCCCGAGCGTCAGGGCTGTGCTCCGCCTGTGAGAGCAGGTCAGCGGCAACGCAGCGCGGATTGGCTGTGTCATCCGCCAGGATGAGAATCTCGCTGGGTCCGGCCAGCCGGTCAATGCCTACATAGCCGAAGACCAAGCGTTTGGCATGGGTGACGTAAGGGTTCCCCGGCCCCACAATCTTGTCCACCGGGCGAATGGTTTCCGTCCCGAAGGCCAGCGCGGCAATTGCCTGCGCCCCGCCGATTTTGTAAATTTCCCCAATCCCCAGCGCAGCGGCCGCAGTGAGGGTGTGCGGGTTTATTTTCCCCTCCGGGTCGCAGGGAGAGCACAGCACCAATTCCTCCACTCCGGCCACGCGGGCGGGCACGCCCAGGGCCAGCACGGAGGAAGGCAAGGGGACCTGCCCACCGGGGACGTACATTCCCACCCGGGCAAGGGGTACGAACCGCTGGCCTACGGCCCCCCCGGTTTCGCGAAAGTGGAGCCAGGATTCTCGCCTCTGCCGCTGGTGAAAGTCGGTCAAATTGTCTTTGGCCCGACGGAGGGCCGCTCGAAACTCCTCGCTGACCTGAGTCTGGGCAGACTCTATTTCCTCTTCGGACACTCGCATTTGCTCAACTGTCAGGGTGGGGCAGTCGAACTGACGGGTGTAGCGCAGCACCGCCGCGTTGCCTTCTCGCCGTACCTCTTCCACAATCCGAGCCGCTACCGCTGCTTGCTCCTCAGTACCGGCGAAAGGGGACCGAGATAACAACCGCTGGATTTCGGCCTCATCCCGATGCTGGTGCAGAATTCGCAGCACCTTCCCAAGTCTCCTTACTTTCAAAAACTCACCCCGTTTTTGCCCGGAAGAGAAGCAGAGGATTTCCTCGTATATCGCATCCCAGGGAGTAGCCATTTGCCACCCTCCTGATCCCACCTATTCCACCTCTACCCCCTCTGGGCCCAGTAAGTCCTGCAGGGCTTCCCTCAGAGCCGGGGTGTAGTGTACCGCTGTCCCCTCACCCAAAGCCAAAGTGCTCTGCTCCTGGGCCGTGTGCAGGTGCAGATATACTGGCACAGACCCCGAATGTTGCTGGAGTAACTCCCGCAGCCGTTGCAACTGCTGCTCCAATTGGGGCGTCACCCGCAGGCGCAGGTGCAGTCCCGTAACCGAGGCCTCCCCCTTGCTTCCCCCCGCGTGTGTGGGGGAGGTGGGAGAGCGACCAGCCGAAGGTTTCGGCGCGAGGTCAGCAGGCTGGGCAAAGGGGTCCGCAAGTTCCTCTGGGGCGGTTGTCATTTCCTCAGTTCCTTCATCCTGCTCTGCCTCAGGGGCAGGAGTCGGTGCGCTCGCAGCGGGGACTGCTGGGCGCTGCTTACGGCCTCGGGACTGCAGTTCATTCGCCCGTTCCGGGGGGACCAAAACGCGGCCAATGACCTTGGGCCGGTCGTCAATTTCGCCGTTGCGCCGCAAAGGCTCGTACTGCTTGTCCACCGTCCCCTGAACCAGCAGGACCGCTCCCTCCCGCACCTGGTGGCCGTACTTTTTGTAAGCCTGGTTGAATACCGTTACCTCGACCGAACCCTGGGCATCGGTCAGGGTAAGGAACATCATTTCCCGGTTGCGCCGGGTCAGAATGGTACGACAAGAAGTGACCAATCCCCCAATGGTGACCGGCGAATCGTGAGGCAAGTCGGCCAGTTCTTGGCTACCCACTCGTTTCACCCCGCATTTCTGCAATTGGGCCTCTACCTCGCCCAGCGGGTCTTCAGAGAGGACACACCCCAGCAAATCAGTTTCCCACTCCAGGAGGGTTTGCTTGTCCACCTCTGGCACGTTGGGCAGGAGAGGGGCGATGCGCTCCAAACTGCCTGCCTCGCCTGCTCCTCCCCCGAACAGGCTGCCCTGTCCGCTTTCCCGGTCGCGTTGGACCTGCTGACCGAGTTCATAGGCCGATTCGTAAACTTTTAGCAGTTGGGCCCGGTGGCCAAAGTCGGCGCAGGCTCCGGCTCGAATCAGCAGTTCCAGGGCGGACTTGGTAACCACCGTGGTGTCCACGCGCTCGCAGAACTCGTGCAGGTCACGGAAGGGTCCGTTCTGGCGGCGTTCGCCGGCGATAGCCTCCGCAATGGCTTTCCCCAACCCCTTAATGGCTCCCAGGCCATAGAGGATGTCTTCTCCGTCCACGCTGAAATTGCACCCCCCTCGGTTCACATTGGGCAGCCGCACGCGAATTCCCATCCGGCGCGCGTCCTGAATGAAGTTGATTAGTTTGTCCCGTTTGTCCATCACGCTGGTCAACTGGGCGGCCATGAATTCCACCGGGTAATGGGCTTTCAGGTAGGCAGTCCAGTAGGCCACCAGGGCGTAACAGGCGGAATGGGCTTTGTTAAAGGCATAATTGGCGAAAGTCGCCACCTGGCGCATTAACTCTTCCGCCGTCCGCCGGGGAATGCCGTTCTTAACACAACCCTCCACGAACTTGCGACTGACCTTCTCCATAGTGGCCCGGTCTTTCTTGCCCACTGCTTTGCGGATTTCGTCTGCCTCGCCCAAAGTGAACCCGGCCAAGTCCCGGCCAATCTGCATGACCTGCTCCTGATAGAGAATGATGCCGTAGGTGTTTTTCAGTATCGGCTTCAATTTGGGGTGCAGGTAGGTCACCTTCTCCCGTCCATGCTTGCGGGAGATGTAGTGGGGGATGAACTCCATGGGGCCGGGCCGGTAGAGGGCAACCAAAGCGATGATGTCGTCAATACAGTCAGGTCGCAATTCTTTGCACACCCGCGGGAAACCTTCACTTTCGCCCAACTGAAAGACGCCCACCACATCGCCGCGGGAGATGAGTTCATAAGTTTCACGGTCATCCAAAGGCAGGGTGTGCAGGTCTAAGCGTTCGCCTCGCGTTTCCTCGACCAGTTTAAGCGTCTCCTCAATGACAGTCATGGTCCGCAGGGCCAGGAAGTCCATTTTCAGCAGGCCCAGTTCCTCTATTTTCGTCCACTCAAACTGGGTGACTATGGTGCCGTCGCTGGGCATTTTCGCCAGGGGAACGTAGTTCACCAGGGGTTCGCGGGAAATGACCAAGGCCGCGGCATGGACGGAAGTGTGGCGGGCCAGTCCCTCCAAACGCAGGGCGGTGTCCACCAACTGCCGTACCTGAGAGGACTCCTCATAGCGCCGGCGCAATTCCGGCACGGTTTCCAAGGCCCGAGCCAATTTCGTGCCCGGTCGCTCCGGCACCAATTTGGCGATTTCGTTGACTTGCTCCGAAGGCATTCCCAAGGCCCGGCCTACATCGCGAATGGCCGCTTTGGCTCCTAAGGTCCCGAAGGTGATGACTTTGGCAGTTCGGTCCTGACCGTACTTGCGCACGGCGTAGTCAATAACCTCATCCCGTCGTTCCGGGGGGAAGTCTATGTCAATGTCTGGGGCGGAGGGCCGTTCTGGATTCAGGAACCGCTCGAAGAACAGGTCATAGCACAGGGGGTCAAGTTCCGTAATGCCCAGCACATAGGACACCAAACTGCCGGCCGCGGAACCGCGACCGGGCCCCACACGAATGCCCCGCTCTTTGGCGAACTTGACCAGGTCCCACACGATGAGGAAATAGGTCGCATAACCCTTCTGCTGAATAACCTCCAACTCGTAGTCGAGCCGGTGGTGAATTTCCGGCGTAGGACGAGGGTAGAACCGAGGCAGGTTTTGGTAGCACAATTCCCGCAAATAAGAATCGGGAGTGTGGCCTGAGGGCACCTCAAAATCGGGTAGAATCAAATCTCCGAACTCCAACTTGACGTTGCAGCGCTCCGCAATTTCCCGCGTGCGCCGCAAGGCCTCCGGCAGTTCGTTCCCCAAAATCTGCCACATCTCCTCTGGACGGCGGAAAAACAACTGGTTAGAGCCCATCCGCAGGCGGTTTCGGTCGTTGCGTTGAGAACCGGTCTGAATGCACAGGAGCAAATCCTGGGCTTCGGAGTCCGCTGGTTCGGTGTAGTGCACGTCGTTGGTCACCACCAGGGGAATGCCCGTGCGCCGGCTCAACTCACAGAGGACGGGGTTGACCTGTTTCTGCTCCGGCATCCCGTGGTCCATCAGTTCCAGAAAAAAGTTGTCCGGGCCGAAAATTTCGCGGTAGGTGTGGGCCAGCCGCTCGGCCTCCTTCACTTTGCCCCTCAGAATGGCCTGGGGAATTTCCCCGTAAATACAGCCACTTAGGGCAATGAGGCCCTCCGGGTGTTCGCGCAACAAATCCCGGTCCAGACGGGGTTTGTAGTAAAAACCGTTAAGCCAACTTTCAGAAACAATTTGCAGCAGGTTGCGGTAACCAGTTTGATTTTCTGCCAGCAGGGTGAGATGGCCCAATTCCTGGTTGCCCCGACTGCCGGGATGCTTGTCAAACCGCGACTGGGGAGCCAAATAGGCCTCCACGCCTAAAATCGGCTTCACGCCGACCTGCACGCAGGCCTGGTAGAAGTCCACCGCCCCATACATCGCGCCGTGGTCGGTCATGGCCACCGCCGGCATCCCGTAAGCCGCAGCCTTGGCGGCGAGGTCCCGGGGACGAGCCGCCCCGTCTAAGAGGCTGTATTCGGTGTGTACATGGAGATGGACGAAATCTTTTCCCGCAGGCATAGGTGGAGAGGCTCCTTTCACACTAATTTGTGGATTTCACATTTCATTATACCCCAAACTGGCAATTCCTGCAACTTGACCAATAGGTCTTAAGGGGTCAAACGGGCCAAATCCTCTATCCGCCGCTGGACTAAACCTCCGTCTTGGGCCAAAGCCTGGCGAAAAAGGCGTCGGGCCTCTCGGAACCGCCCCTGGGCCAACTGTAGAAGACCACGAACGTAGTCCGCGTCTGGACCTTCCCAGATTTTTTCCACATACCGGCCCGCCAGTTCGTAATCGCCCAAACGCGCGCAGGTGGCTGTTAGGTAGAGGTTGCGCAGTTCACTCTCCTCCGCCTTCTCCAATACCCGGCGGGCTGCTTCGTACCGGTGGGTCTCGAAGTAGGCCGCGCCCAGGTAGAGGAAATATTGGCGAAACTGGGCGGCTCGGGGCCGGAGCCGCTCCAGGGCTTGCACTGCCTTTTCATAACGTCCCCGGTCCAACCACCGCCCAGCCAACCACCACAGCCAGCGTGCCCGCCACCAAGAGAGGGGAGGTGGGCTTTCGGCCCGGGATTTGAGATTTGAGATTTCAGAGGGGGGGCCGGTATTTTGCTCTAACTTCAATTCCATTGCCCTCCGCTCAATTTCCACCAGCAGATGACTCAGAAGGTCCAAATTGCTCCCTAATCCTCGCTCCCGCAACAGAGCCAGTCCTTCCCGCCACCGCCCCTGTCGCAGGAGCAGAAAGGCCCGTCCATTGGACACCAGCCGGTTGGTAGGGGCCAGTTTTGCCGCTCGCTCAAAGGTTGTCTCTGCCGCTTTTTCCCACCCTCCCAAAGCCTGCATCCATCCTAGGAAGAGGGTGTAAATCGGATGCTCAGGAGCAAGGGCCAATGCGTGCTGCAGGGCGGACACGGCTGAAGCGTAGTTCTCCTGTTCCGCGTGTAGCAAGGCCTCATGGAGGTACACGGCGGCAAAATCGGGAGCCAGTTCCCGCGCCCGCCGGTATGCCTGAGCCGCCTCGGCAAACCGCCGCCGGGCGGCCAGACCCTGCCCGCGCTTAAACTCGCGCTCTGCCTGCAATCGACGCCACCAGCCGGCCATTTCGTATCTACCCAGTAAGCCACCGAACCACCCGGAAGAACCTTGAAAACTCTGTTCTGAACGTCGTTAACAACCACCGTTTGCAGGTAAACTTGCTCTTCTAAATGCAAAATTCCGTTGGCACCTCTTCGGTGTGCCTTGCCAAGCGCAGGCCTTGCCGGGAATTTCCGCGTGATTCTGGGGCTACATCAGCATAACCAACGTCCTTCAATCCGTTGGTATCTCTCCCGGCGGAAGGGCTTCCTCGGGCAGGGCAATTCCGAAGGCGGCCGCGTAGATTTTACGGGCAATGGGTGCCGCTGCCTCGCCCCCGTGCCCTCCCTGCTCAATGAACACACAAACGGCCAGCGTAGGATGGCGGTAAGGAGCGAAACTCACGAACCAGGCATGGGTTTCCTCCCGCGGTGGGTCCTGCGCCGAACCAGTTTTGCCCGCAATTTCCAGCCCCGGCAGCCGCACTCGTCGTCCCGTTCCTCCCCGCCCGTACACGGCTTCCCGCATCCCCTCGCGTACCAATCGCAGGGCTTGAGGGGATATTTTCACCTCACGTCGCAATTTAGGTTGAAACTCGTAGAGGATTCGCCCCTCTCCGTCCACCGCCCGCTTAACCAGTTGGGGCACGTACAACTTACCCCCGTTGGCAATGACGCTGGTAACCAAGGCCATTTGCAACGGGGTAACTTGTACATCGCCCTGCCCGATGGCCAGGTTCAAATTGTCTCCTCCGTACCAGGGTCGTCCGTGCCGCCGCTGCATCCAAGCCTCATCAGGAATGCGCCCTCCCCGCTCAAAGGGCAGGTCAATCCCCGTCGGCTCTCCCAGCCCAAAATCGCGGGCGTAGGTTTGCAATTTTGTCCCCCCTAACCGCTTCCCCGTTTCGTAAAAGAAACAGTCGCACGACTGCCCCAGACCTTGCAGCACATCCACCCGTGCATGCCGGCTCCAGCAGCCGAAAGCCCAAGAACCCAAATGGTACACGCCGGGGCAATAGACGCTGGTGTTGGGGGTGATGACCCCTTCCGTTAATCCGGCCGCAGCCGTTACCAGTTTGAAGGCCGAGCCGGGCGGATATTGGTTCTGAATGGCTCGATTCATCAGGGGATGATGGGGATTGGCAATCAATTCCCGCCAGGTTTGAGGGGCGGCTCGGGGGATGAAGAGGTTAGGGTCAAAAGTGGGACTGCTGGCCATTACCCGCACCGCACCATTGCGTGGGTCGAGGGCCACTACCGCCCCCACTTTGCCCTGCAGGGCTTCCTCTGCTACTCGCTGCAGACGTAGGTCAAGGGTCAGAGTTATTGAGCCTCCGGGAGTCATGGGCTTAGTGCCCAAGAACTGAATGGGGTCGCCCCGGGCGTTGACCTCCACCCATTGACCGCCACTGCGACCCCGTAGCACCTCGTCATAACGGCGCTCAATGCCACATTTCCCAATGAGGTCGCCGGGCCGATAGCCTTTTTCCCTTCGCTCCTCCAGTTCCGCAGCGTTGATTTCTCCCACGTAGCCGATAATATGCGCCGCCAAAGTGCCCTGGGGATACACTCGTTGGGGTGTACTCTCAATCAATATCCCCGGCAGGGTCACCAACTCCTCTTCCACCCGGGTAATGGTGCCGATGTCCAAATCCTTCTTCACCGGCACGGAGCGAAAGGGCGGCAGGGAATGGTCCCGCACCGTGCGTTCAAGGGCGGCCCTCTCTTCCGGGGTAAAATCCACCAATTGCTGGAGCCGTTTGACCTCCATGCCCGGCTCTGGCATGCCCCGGGGCATCACCGCCAAATGATAGGCTGTGCGGTTGGTGGCCAGAATTTCCCCCCGGAGGTCGTAAATCACCCCTCGCGGGGCCTTGGTGGGCACCAGGCGAATGCGGTTCAGCCGGGCTGCTTTTTCGTACTCCTCCGCCTGCAACATCTGCAGGAACCACAACCGCGCCAACAGGACCCCAAACATGCCTACCATCACCAAGCGCAAAGCCCACATGCGCCGTTGCAAATTGGGACTAAGTTCCGGTTCCACTTCCCTTTACTCCTCCCCAGTCCATTTTCCCACTCAGGGGCTAAGCCTGCTCCTGCCGCTCGACCAGGGCCAACACTTTGTCCATCTGGCCCATAACTTTCTTAAACCCCTCGAGGTAAAGGTCTATCAATTCAACGTCATTGGGAGGATGCACCCCACGAAGATAGGAGTGAGAAGCGAGGAACTTGAGCGTTTCTGGGTAATCCTCCGCGCGGTAGACGACGTTGCTGCGGGCGCTCCTCCAGGGCTCCCCTTTGCCGAAGGCGCGCTTCTTTTGAAAGACCACCATGCCGGGCACGGGCACGCGCTGCCACTTGCCCATACCGATTCCTTCCGCATTGAGCGCCCTCTCCGCCGCGGCCGTGAAGCGAGCCGGCTCCACCTCATCCAGGCCCAACTGGTCGGGTCGGAACGTGACCACGTAGGCGAAATATACTGGCTTGCGCCCTTCGGGTTCCGGCGGCCCTTCGACCCCAGGGATGTCCTTGAAGGCCGCGGTGAGTCTATGGGCCAGTTCACGCCGCTTTTCATTGTATTCCTCCAGCCGGGTGAGTTGGCTGCGGGTGAAGGCATTTACGAACTCGACGGACCGATAGTTCCACCCCAGGCCATAGGCCATGTATTCGCGCTCCCGACCATGAATGATGACCTCGCCGAACTCCCGGACCATCTTCGCCCGCTCATAATACTCCTCGTTGTCCGTGGTGAGCAGGCCGCCATCACAGCCGCACAAATTCTTCGAGCGGTTAAGACTGAAAGCGGAAACGTCACCCAGGGAGCCCACCTTGCGACCCTTGTACTCCGCCCCATGTGCCTGGCAAGAGTCGGTAACCACCTTTAGGTCGTACCTGCGGGCCAGGTCCAGAATCGGGTCCATGTCACACGGCATCCCGTGTAGGTCAACGGGCAAAATAGCCTTCGTTCGTTCGGTAATTTTCTCCTCAATTTTGGTCGGGTCAATATTGTAGGTGACCGGCTCGATGTCCACGAAGACCGGGATGGCACACTGATGTAATATGGCGGCGGCCGTAGACCAATAGGTGAGGGCGCAGGTGTTGACTTCGTCGTGCGCCTCTACTCCCACTGCGGCCAGGCCCATGTGAATCGCAGAAGTGCCGCTATTCGTTACTAAGGCATACTTAACCCCACAATATTGAGCCCATTCTTTCTGCAAAGCGACGGCCTGTGGAGCGCCCGTGCCGTGCAGGTGTCCACTGTCCAATACGGCCAGCACTGCCTTTCTGTCAGCCTCGGTGATAACTGGCCAGGTCTTAATCAGGCCCTCAGGCACCGTCCTGGGGCCTCCCTCCAGGGCTAACTTTTCGCTCATTGGATTCCTCCTTTCACTGCCCCCTTTCTGCACCCCAGAGACGTTGAGGAATTGGGGCAACTGGGAAACCTGGCAACTCTAAAACTCGGCAGTTGCACTATGCACGATGCAGGATGCAGTTATCCTGTATCCTGCATCGAGGTGGGAGGGAGGTGGTGATTGCCCACTGGCCCCATTGCCCGAATTTTCTCTGGGGCAAACAAATACAACCTGCTAAGACTACTGCTTGCCTGCAGGGAAGAACAATTGGTACTCGTTGCGGTCTAACACCGCGCCGGTGGCATCTTCGAGTTTCAACTCTACCCGACAGGGGCCCCTCAGATGCCAATCGGCTACTTTCAACACACATACAGCCGTATCGGCCTCCAAATGACAGGACACTTTTCCCAGCACCAATGTAGCCCCTGCGTGGGTGGTGGCCCGGTAAATCACCCGGCAGTTGCGATAGGCCCGGGGCTGGTCGTTGACCACCCAGAGGCCCCGTACTCCCGCCGGGTCGTAGTCCAGCAGCACGTGCAGGGGCAGGTAAGCGGCTTGCAGCGCCGCATAGGTCGGTTTTGGTTCGCCCTCCGAATCCAGAACCCCCGTAGGGGCAAAAGATAAGTCTCGGAAGGGGAAATAAATCAGACCGTTCACCGGCGCATACTTCTGCCGCCGCAACTGCTCCACCGCGTACTTCAACGCTTCAGGTGGCACTTGGGGAGGAGGTTCAGCCCTCGTCTGAAAGCCAACTGCGCTGAGGAAAGGCATCTGCACTTGGGACAGCGGCCAGGGACGGTACAGTTCAAGGGCCGAAGGCTTCGTTTGCTCCTCCCCCGCCGGGGCCTCCTCAGAAGGGGTTTCTGCCGGTGCTCCCGTCGCCGAGGGAAGGGGAAACAGCAGTTCTTTCAGTCCGGGACTGAGCAACAGGGGCCGGGCAGGAGATACCGCCTGCACCTGCTCCGCTACATATTGGGCTAACGGGGCCTCGCCGACAGGGGCCAGGCACCACAGAGCCAGGCTGGGATGGTGTCCCCATCCCAAGAGCAATTCCTGCATTTGGGCGGCCGCCGCCCGCCGGAGCGCCGGAACATCGGCCTGGCGGTCCAGCACAAAATCAGCCCACACTAACAGCCCGGCCGCGTCGCAGGCGGCGAAGAACTCCGGCGGCGGCACGTGGGCGTAGGGCCGCACCAGATTGCAGTTGGCCTCCCGGAGGCGCCGCAAATCCCTCAAGAAGGTGCCGGTCGCGTAATCCTTTAAGCCGTGCGATGGACAGTAGGCCACGCCGCGCACGAAGACCCTTTGGCCGTTTAGCCGCCAAGTCCAGGTGCCCGTCTCCACCTGCAACTCCCGCAGGCCCAGGGTGGTGGTCAGCGCATCGGTGACCTCCCGCCCGTCGTCCACCTGCACGTCCACCCGGTACAAATTGGGAGTGCCCCGGTCCCAACACCACCACAGGCGCGGGTTGGTCAGGGTGACTTTGCCCTCCGCCACCGAGACGCCCGGCGGCAGGGTGTAGCGTCCGGCGAAGTAAGTTTCGGCGTCCGCGAAATTGAGGCCCGAAAAGCACGCCCGCAAACCAACGGTTAGGGGTTCGGAACGGTGATTGCGCAGCACGGCCTGAAAATGCACCTCGGCCCGGGTGTAGTTCTCTTTAAGTTCCGGCCGCAGGCGCACATATTCCAGAGCCACATCGCCCCGGGCCTCCATCCGCACGCTGCGCCACACTCCGGCCAGCCCGGAGCCCAAACGCCCCAAACTGCCGCGGAGCAGGGCCGGTGCAGAGGTTGCAGCGGCGTCGGCGTTGTTTTGGCCCCCTTCTTCTCCCGACCTCGGAGCCGGGGGTGGGGCCAATCGCAGGGCCAGGACGTTATCTCCGTCGTACTGAAGGAGGCCGTCGGTGGTGAAAGCGAAAGGAGTGAAGTACCCCTCATGGGCCCCCAAGTAATGTCCGTTGAGCCACACCTCCGCCGCGTAGTCCACGCCGTCGAAGCAGAGGCGAGTGTGCTTTTTCGCCCATCCCGGTGGCACTCGAAACCGCCGCCGCAGCCACAGGGAAGCCCGGTCGGGGCCTGATTCGACCTGCGGCACGGCCACCCAGGGCCAGGTTGAATCGTCGTAGTCGGGCCGGAAGAAGCCGCGGCTGTGGCCCACCCCCTCCCCATCCTCCCAGCCACGCCACCAGCCGTCCAGGCCCACACTTTCCCTGCCCCGGCCGGCCGCGACTGCGGGCGGGGAACCCTGCTGGAGGGCAGCCAGACGGGGCGCCCGTAAGGCCGACAGGGCCACAGCGAAGGCCGAATTGGGCGGCAGGGGAACGCTCTGTGAACCAGCCAGAGAGAAAGGAGGGTCTCCCTCGAAACCAATGCTCAGCAAAGCCACCTCACGTTCATCCTGGGCGGCGTAAAGGTAAAATTTCACCCAGACGGGGCCAGTTGTCCCAGTGGACAGGTAAGGGGTCAAATCGCGAGTTTCGCCTGCAGCGCGGGGGCCGCCAGTGTGCACGCCAACCGGTTCGTAACTGACCCCATCCCCGGACACGGCTACGGCGATGCGGTCAGCGGGCTGGGTGAGGGAATAATGGTAGGTCAGGCGCAGTCGTCGCCAGGCTCCGTCGCTGGGCACCAGACGGTAAATAACCGTGCCTGTAGTGCCCGCAGCCGCCGGCCGCAATTGTCCGGCACCGCTCAGGTCCAAGTGGACGCCAGGGGGAACTTCCCAGGCCTTGTCCAACGCGGTGGCCGTATGAAAGGTTATTTGATAGCGCCGCTGCGGGGGGGTCAGTTCGACCCGTGGCTCCTCAGCCGCCCATGCTCCCCCCGATAACCCCATTCCTCCCCAGAGCACCAACAGACCCCATAATTTTGGCCGTCTCAATGCCATCAGGTCCTTTTCCTATGGTCGGGGAAACTTCTTCCTTTCCCTTCATTGTACCCTGTCCGAAGGATTTAGTCAAGAGGAGAGACCCCTGGGGCCAAGAATCGCACGCAACCTTCCGGGTCGCCCCAAGGAGGAATGGAGGCCCAAGCTGAGAAACTAAACCCAAATCGCCGGACAAACTTACAATATGTCCATGCGCTGCCTAAAAGAATTCATCGTCTATCGCGACGAGGCGTTCTACTCGTCGTTTCCCTCGGTGGTGGTGCGGCCCGACGGTAATCTTTTGGTGGCTTTCCGGCGGGCACCAGAGCGACGACTTCGACCGGGCGGGAGGGTAACCCATGCCGACCCGAACAGTCAGTTAGTTCTGGTCGCTTCCGAGGACGGGGGAGAAACCTGGGAGACTCGGCCCCGGCTGATTTTGGCCCATCCGGCCGCTGGCTGCCAAGACCCCTGTCTGACCCAATTGGCCGATGGGACTCTGCTGTGCACTACTTTTTTGTGGCAACTTCTGCCCGCCCATACGCCCGAAGGGCCTGGCGTGCGCCGGGAACCCAACGGCTGGCCCCTGGTCAATTTGGGCGTGCAGGTAGTTCGCTCCTTAGATGGTGGCATGACTTGGTCGGAACCGGTGCCCATCGCTCCCCTGCCCGGCTGTAAAGAACACCTCCCCGGCGTGCCCAATCGGGGAGCCTGCCGGGGGCGAGTGGTGGAACTGCCTGACGGAACGCTGCTGCTGCCCGTGTACACGGCCCGCGCGCCGGACAGAACCTCTCAAGCAATGCTCTGTGTATCTCACGACCGGGGTGAAAGTTGGCATTACCTATCTACCATCGCCCAAGACCGGGAGGTGCACTTCCACGAACCTCACGTGTACCGTACTCCCAGCGGGGCGTTAGTGGCTTTCCTGCGCACCGCCGGGCTGGAAGGGTATTTGGCCGTGTGTCGCTCGGAGGACGAGGGCCTTACCTTCTCCCCCTGGCGCAAAACCACCGTTTGGGGCCACCCCTTCTGCACGGCCCAGACCCCTGACGGACAAGTGCTGCTGGTTTACGGCTACCGCCGCGAACCTTTCGGCATTCGGGCCCGACTGTTGGACCCCGAATGCGAAAAGGTGGACCAAGCGGAGGAAATTGTCCTCCGGGACGATGGGGGGAATAGCGACTTGGGCTACCCCTGGCCCGTGTGCCTACCAAATGGACAGATGTTGGTGGTTTACTACTTCAACCAAAATGACGGCACCCGGTACATCGCCGGAACGATACTCAGCCTTTAGCCTTCCCCCGCCAGCCAGCCCGAGAGAGGTCCAGTCGATTCTTGACCCTTGCAGATGAGGAACGGCGGTCTACCTTTGACCTAATGCTGATGGCTGAGGGCTATGAAGGGCCGGGCTTGAAGCCTGGGCCTTCAAAGGGGAGAGTGGGCCTGTAAGCCGGCTTCTGTACGGACGGCTGAGCGTCCGTGGTGGTCATCTATCTGGGACGTTGGTTGCCCAACGCCTCAAGCGCCCTACCCGGGGGCTCGGCGGGCCGCGTCATCGCCCCCTGCTTGGGCTTGCTCCGCACGGGGTTTGCCGAGCCACGGCGGTCACCCGCCGTGCTGGTGGGCTCTTACCCC
>DTZQ01000705.1 GCA_012961305.1 Armatimonadota bacterium
ATGGTGAACCGGCTGAGTAGTTACTCGCAGTTTATGTTCCGGGTTGGTAATGCTTGAGGGTACGGTGGAACTCGAACTCAAAGCGGATGTGCTGGGGAAAAGGAGGTATTTCCCCTTCCTTTTCCTCCGGGGGTTTGGGGGTCAGTTCAACCCAGAGGTGGCCCTCAACGCGCACGATACAGCCTTCCTTAGGGGCAAACCAGGTCTTTAGCCTTCCCTGTTGCTCCCCCTGCAAGTTCACCACCGCGCCGGAGTCCAACTCCACCCCGGAGAAATCCAGGGGGCCTTCAAATTCCGATTCAACAAGGTAGCAAGGGCGGCCTTCCCGCTCCTCCCGGCCGCTTAATTTGGATTCTACCTCCACTGGCACCACCCCGTTGAGGACTTCCAATTCTAATTCGGTGTCCCAGGAATCGCCTTCCTCTACCGGATGGGCAGGGAAACCCAAGAGCCGCGTGGTCTCAATGAACAGCATTAATCCCCCCAACGCGGAGAGGCTCTTAAATTGCTGGCGCTTCAGAGGTTCAATTTCTACTTCCGTGCCGAGGCGCCGCATCCGCACTGGCCAGGTGAGGTCAATAGAGGCCGCTTGGGCTGGTTTTTCGCCCGTGGTTTTCACTTCTCCGGCCTGGATGGCGCAAGTGAGCCGGATGGTTTCCTCATCGGCGGCGATGACGGTTTCCTGATAGGGAAGGTGGGCCGCAATGCGGAGGGTAAGGGTTTCCTCGGCATACTCCAATTGCATCTTGCCACTTACCTGCGTTTCGTACTTTATCTGCGTGCCGACCCGGGCCGTATATTCTAACGTTCCTGCTCCCCCCACCTCAGGCATAATATCTGCCCCTCCCGGCGCGGCCAGGAATAGCACGGCTCCCCACCACCATCCTCCTCCCCATTTCCTGCGGCCCAGTTCCATTGAGTTCCTCCTCATCAGAGTTTTAGACATTCCCCTTGCCCATTTGTTTCCCCTCCCAACATCAAGCAGTCAACAAGGACTTGACATCTTGCCATTTTTAAAGTAACATAAAAAAAGGTGGTTTGTCAAGGGGTTGTTCAAAGGAGGTTAGGCCCATGGGAGTCCAGTACTCTTATCGCGGTAAATTGGAATGGCCGATCACGGTTTCCATTGACAAAGGTTTGGAAGGAGCCATTACCAATGAAACGCAAATCGGTTACATTGACGGCCAACGGGGATTGCTGATTTACCGCGGATATGATATTAGGGACTTGGCGGCGCATTCTACCTTCGAGGAAACTACTTATCTACTTTTGCTCGGCCGGCTTCCTCACCGGACAGAACTGGAAGAGTTTCAAAAGAAACTGGCCAGTTATCGGGGGGTTCCAGAGGAAGTTATGGAAGTTCTTCGCCGTCTGCCGGTGAATGCGCATCCTATGGCCCTGCTGCAGACCGGTGTCGCTGCGTTGGGGACTTTTGATGATGAGGTTCAGGAAGCGGGGGGGGAAAACTGCTTGGAAGTGGGGCTCAAAATAATCGCCCAAACCTCTACCTTGGTGGGGGCAATTGCCCGCTTGCGCCGGGGGGAAAATCCCCTACCTCCTCCGGCTCATCTCCCCCACGCGGCCAACCTTTTCTACCTGATGACTGGGGAGGAACCGGATGAACTCACGGCGCGGGTTATGGACCTGGCCCTGATTCTCCATGCCGACCACGGCATGAACGCCTCCACCTTTACCGGCATGGTAATTGCCTCTTCGCTCAGCGACTTGTATTCCGCCATTTGCGGTGCTATTGGCAGTTTGAAGGGTCCCCTGCATGGCGGAGCCAACGAAAGAGCCCTGATTGAATTGCTGAATATGAAGGACGAGGAAGATGCGGTGGCCTATGTACACCAGGCCCTAAAAAACCGCCAGAAAATTATGGGCTTTGGCCATCGGGTGTACAAAACCTACGACCCCCGGGCCCTCATTCTCAAGCAGTATGCCCAAAGGGTGACTGAGCGCCGGAACCTGTCCAAACTCTATGCCATCGCCCAAAGGGTGGAGGAGGAGGTAGTCAAAGCCTATGGAGAAAAAGGCATTTTCCCCAACGTGGATTTCTATTCGGGAATTATCTATCACGCTTTGGGCCTGGAACCGCCTCTGTTTACCCCTATCTTCGCTGCCAGCCGGGTAGCAGGATGGGTGGCCCGCGTGTTGGAATATTTGCCCGAAAACCGCATTTTCCGCCCCCGTGCTGCTTACATAGGTCCCCTGGAGGAAAGGTACGTTCCCCTTGTAGAGCGCTGAACTGCTTAAATCGTCGCGAGGTAGGAAGAAAAACATTGGACGGATGCATTATGGGCGAAACTCTGACCTATAAGATACTGCGGCGACACTTGGTAGAAGGTAGTTTGACCCCCGGCGAGAGCCTGACCATTCGCATTGACCAAACCCTGACCCAGGATGCCACGGGCACCCTGGCCTTTCTGGAATTCGAGGCCCTGGGTAAGGAGCGGGTGGCGACGGAGTTGTCCGTGTCCTATGTAGACCACAATTTGAGCCAGTTCGGGCCGGAGAACCACAACGACCACCTGTATTTACAGTCCATCGCAGCGAAGAGTGGGGTGTACTTTTCCCGGCCGGGCAACGGCATTTGCCATCAGGTGCATCTGGAGCGGTTCGGCCGGCCTGGGCACACCCTGCTGGGAGCCGATTCCCACACCCCCACCAACGGCGGCTTGGGCATGCTGGCCATTGGAACGGGGGGACTGGAAGTGGCCTTGGCCATGGCCGGGGAGCCCTTCAAGTTGGAAGCCCCCCGGGTCCTGGGCATCAAATTGACCGGCCAACTACCCCCCTGGGTCTCCGCCAAGGACGTGATTCTGCATTTGCTTTCCATCCTGACCACCAAAGGCAACCGGGGTTGGGTGCTGGAGTATTTCGGACCGGGGGTGCGAACCTTAAGCGTCCCCGAACGGGCCACCATCGCCAATATGGGTGCGGAGACGGGGGTGCTCACCTCTATCTTTCCCGCCGACGAGCGAACGCGGGAGTTCTTGCAGGCCCAGGGCCGGGTAGAAGTGTATGAGGAGTGGCAGCCCGACCCAGACGCCACCTACGGCCCGGTGGTCAAGAGGCTCCATCTGGAACGCGATGCGCCCGTGCTGGCGAACCTGCAGCGCTATTGCCCCGGACTGAGTGTCTCCGCCCCGGACCGCGAGGGGGGTGAAGGGTTCGTCACTGCAGAGTTCGGTAGCCTGGAGGTTGATTTGAGTGCTCTGGAACCCCTTGCTGCCACTCCAACCAGTCCTGATAACATCCAACCGGTGCGGGAGTTGGCGGGTACGCCCGTACAGCAGGTAGTTGTAGGCTCCTGCACCAACAGTTCCTATCGGGATTTGATGTTAGTGGCTCGAGGGTTGGAAGGGCGGCACATCCATCCCCAGGTATCCTTTGCGGTGGCGCCGGGCTCCCGGCAGGTTTACCTGATGCTGGCCCGGAGTGGGGCCCTGACCACCCTGCTGCGGGCCGGGGCCCGTCTGTTGGAGACCGCCTGTGGCCCTTGCATTGGACAGGGCTTTTCCCCCGGTTCGGGACAGGTCAGCCTGCGCACCTTCAACCGCAACTTCCCCGGCCGCAGTGGAACGAAAAACGACCAAGTTTACCTGGTCAGCCCAGAGGTGGCCGTGGCGGCGGCCCTGACGGGAGAGTTCACCGACCCCCGCGATTTGCCCCGGCTGTTGGGGGTGGCTTATCCCCGGATTGAGTGGCCGCAGCGGTTCGTCACCGACGATGCTTTGATTATCCCTCCCCTGCCCCCGGAGGAAGCGGAGCGGGTGGCAATCCACCGAGGGCCGACCATCGGCAAGCCCCCGCGTACTGAGCC
Organism: Armatimonadota bacterium; assembly: GCA_012961305.1. GTDB lineage: Bacteria > Armatimonadota > UBA10988 > UBA10988 > DTZQ01 > DTZQ01. The sequence goes on from DTZQ01000705.1 coordinate 3,827, forward strand.
TCTGCCGGAGAGCATCGAAGGGCAGGTGCTCCTCAAGTTGGGGGACGGAATCACCACCGACCACATCCTGCCCGCCGGCCCCTTTTTGAAGCACCGTTCCAACATTCCCCAGTACGCCCAGGCTGCTTTTCTCCCCTTCAACCAGGAAGGGCAGCCTACCTTCGCCGACCGGGCCCTGGCCCTGCGGAGGCAGGGACGACAGGGGATCGTGGTTGGAGGTGAAAGTTACGGTCAAGGCTCTTCGCGGGAACATGCAGCCCTCTGTCCAGCCTACCTGGGGGTGAGGGTGAAAATCGTCAAATCCCTGGAGCGCATCCACCGAGCCAATTTGGTCAATTTCGGCATCGTGCCCCTATTTTTCCGCTGCCCGGAGGATTACGAACGGCTCCAGGCCGGCGATGACCTGCGCTTTCCCCACCTCCGCCAGCAGTTGCAGGCAGGAGGGGAAGTCGGGGTGCAGAACCTCACCCAGGGATATGAGTTCACCTGCACCCATGACCTGACGGAGGAGGAAGTGGCCATTGTTCTGGCCGGGGGCAAACTCAACTACGTGCGGGAGCGGAGGCGACTATGACCTGGCGACCGAAGCCACCAACAGAGGGAACCCCGGTGCGGATGACCGAGGGCCTACTGCAGGTGCCCGACCGGCCCATCGTTCCTTACCTGGAGGGCGATGGAATTGGCCCGGACATCTGGGCGGCAGCCGTGCGAGTGTTCGACGCCGCGGTGGAGAGGGCCTACGGCGACACCCGACGTTTGGTCTGGCTGGAAATGCTGGCCGGGGAGAAGGCCCACCGTCTCCTGGGAGAATGGCTTCCGGAGGCCACCATTGAAGCCTTTCGGGAGTACTTAGTGGGCATTAAGGGTCCCCTGACGACCCCAGTGAGTGGAGGCATTCGGAGCCTCAACGTAGCCCTGCGACGGACCCTTGACCTTTACGTCTGCCTGCGGCCCATACGCTATTTCCCCGGCGTACCCTCGCCCATCAAGCACCCAGAACTCGTGGATGTGGTGGTGTTCCGGGAAAATACGGAGGACGTTTACGCGGGCATCGAATGGAAAGCAGGCACGCCCGAGGCCCGCAAGGTAGTCCGCTGGCTGCGGGAGGAAATGGGGGTGCAGGAAATCCGCTTTCCCCAGACCTCCAGCATCGGCATCAAACCGGTATCCGAGGAAGGTTCCAAACGCCTGGTGCGGGCGGCCATCCGTTATGCCCTGGAAAATGGCCGTCAATCGGTGACCTTGGTGCACAAAGGCAATATCATGAAGTTCACCGAGGGCGGCTTTCGGGACTGGGGCTACGAGGTGGCTTTAGAGGAGTTTCGGGAGGAAGTCATCACCGAAGCAGAACTGGGGGCCGAAAGCCCGGAGGCAACCGCGCTGCGGGGCGGAAAGCCGCCGGGTGACCCCAATGGACGGTTGGTGGTTAAAGACCGCCTGGCCGACTCCTTCCTGCAGCAAATCCTGACCCGACCCGGTGAGTACGACGTGATTGCCACCCTGAACCTGAACGGCGACTACCTATCCGACGCCCTGGCCGCCCAGGTGGGCGGTATCGGCATCGCTCCCGGCGGAAACATTAACTACACTACCGGCCATGCCCTTTTTGAGGCCACCCATGGCACGGCCCCCAAGTATGCAGGCCAGGACAA
>DTZQ01000706.1 GCA_012961305.1 Armatimonadota bacterium
ATCCACCAAGTAGCATAGGTGCTAAACTTGGTGCCTCGACGGTAATCAAACTTTTTAACCGCGTGCACCAACCCCAAAGTGCCTTCTTGGATGAGGTCAGCCAGGCTCAGATGGCGACCCCGGTATCGCTTGGCAATGGTTACTACCAGGCGCAAGTTGGCCTCAATTAGCTGCCGCTCGGCCTCCACATCTCCCTGAGCCACACGCCGGGCCAATTCGTGTTCTTCCTCCGGCGTGAGCAGTGGGGTTTGGGTTATGTTCCGCAGATACAGATTTACGGAGTCCTCCAAGGAGGAGGATTCATTCCCTTCCCCTGCGGCCAGGGGTTGCATTTCCTCATTTAATTCGAGCATTTCTCCATCCTCAAAATCCACCAAGGGCAGGAAGCCGTTGTCAACTTCCGACTCCCACCACATTCCTAAATCTTTCTTCTTTTTCAGTTGCTGCTCCGTGAGCACCATTTTTCTCACCCCCTCTCAAGTGGTCGCTTAAAAGTAGGCTTGCTAAGGGCTGATTGCTGATGGCTCACCTTAAAATGAAAAGCCCACCGCCGAACCTCAAGGCGGTGGGCTGCATAACTCTAAAATGACTTCTATGGTGGTCTGCTGTACCCTCCCGCCTTGAGGGCCTCCGGCGCGTTAGTTACGCCACCGGCCATAAGGTGTTCAATCTTATCTGTTCGACAGTGACTAAAGAGTTGGCCCAACTTGACCCCAGTCAGAATGATTTTACCTCCCAATGGCCGGCACCTTTTCCCTTGTTCCGTCCGCAAGCCCCGCATGGCTCTACCCTTTCACTACACACTAAGAGCAAATATTTACATTATACCAGAGATTGGCTGTTCTGTCAACTTATAACGACAGAAAAATCCTTAGAGTTCCCATTTCACAAAAAATCTTGGGCGAAATTCTCAGCCCGTTTCTGACCCTAAAGGCTTGAGTTTTTTCTCCCTTTGTAGTACAATGATAAACGTTAAGGTGTAACCGGTCAGAATTAAGCAGGAGGAAAAAGGGATGAAATTGTTCCTGGACACGGCGAACCCGGACGAAATCCGGGAGGCCAACAGTTGGGGTATCTTGGACGGGGTGACCACGAACCCCACCCACCTCAGCAAAGAGGGGCGGCCCTTCTTAGAACTGATACAGGAAATCTGTTCCATTGTGGAGGGGCCGGTGAGCGTGGAAGCAGTCAGTACGGAGTGTGAGGGCCTGGTGGAAGAAGCGCGGCAACTGGCGCAAATCAGCCCCAACATTGTGGTCAAAATCCCGACCATCAAGGAAGGCATCAAGGCCCTCAAAATCCTCAAAGCCGAGGGCATTGCTACCAATGCCACGTTGATTTTCTCTCCCCTGCAAGCCCTGTTAGTGGCCAAGGCAGGAGCAACCTATTGCAGCCCTTTTGTGGGTCGGCTGGATTACGTGGGACATGAGGGCCTGGAGTTAGTGCGGCAAATCAAGCAAATCTACGACAACTATGGCTTTCCCACCCAGATTATCGTGGCCGCCGTGCGCCATCCGGTGCACGTGCTCCATGCGGCCCTGATGGGAGCACACGTAACCACCCTGCGCTTCGACATCTTGGAAATGCTTTTCTCCCACCCCCTCACCGACACGGGCCTGGCCCAGTTCCTGGCTGACTGGGAAAAGGTGCCGAAGTAGGGGAATATGTCCCCCGCGACGGCTTACACCGCTAAGTACACTGACCCGCGCCTGTTCCCAGGCTTGTCCGTCAATTCCACCAGCCGACGCAGTTGGGCAGGCGATTTAGTACAGGAGAGGCATGGTCGTTCCTCCTCTGTCCTCTTTATTTGCCCTATTTCCCTCACACCCGGCGAATGACCAGATATTTGAGGAGCGTGTCGCCGCAGTTGCGCAGGCCGTGAAGGACGTTCTCCGGGCAGAAGAGGGCCGTGTAGGGGCCGATAACCTGGGTCTCCTCGCCAATGGTTGCTTCGGCGGTGCCCTCCAGCAGGAACATGATTTCCTCCCCGGCGTGCGCGTGCGGCGGGTGAGCCCGTTCGCCGGGCTTGATGACCGAAACGTGCAGGGCCAGTTCCCGCGCCCCACAGGATGCTTGGTTCACGTAGGGCAGGGAGTAACCTCGGTCGTGCTCTCGCTTTCGACTCTCATCCCAGGGAATAACGTTGGGGTTGTCCATGGCCGCCTCCTTCCCGTTCTAATGTCCTCTTCGGTCACCGCCGCGGAAACAGCACCTCCACCAGGGCTTCCCATTCCTCCGGCGGATGACCGTGCTCGACCCGGTACTGCTCATGTATTTGGCGTTCGTAGGCGGTCATTTCGGTCAGGGGGAAGGAAATGGTCCGTCGTCCACTGGTGCCCGATTCCAGCATGGCCAAGTTCATCTCTTGGTCGAGTCGCCCCGCAGCCGCACCGTACTCCGGTTCGGTGTCGTTGAGTACCGCCTGGGCGATACTCATCAGTTCGTCGGCTATGGCCACCTGTCCCTCAGTTAGCGGACGGTGGCGAAACGGGTTTTCCCACCTGATAGTTTGGTCTGGCAGTTCCAATTCGATGTATTGCAGGACTTTTACTCCGTCCACTTCTGCGGTGACTCGACGCGGAGTGTACTTTCTCGCCACGGCGCCGGTTTGCAATTCCTCCGGCGGGACGACGTACACCTCCTCCCCTACAATGGTGCCCGCACTGCCATCAATCTGGGAGATGCCCGTCTGTCCCCGGCCCAGGGAACGGGCATGGATGACATTAGAGTAGCACATCAGGGCGGTAACTCCGTTGGCGAAGTCTAAGAAGCCCAGCGTCCACCGCTCCTCCCTGTGATGCCGCTGCATACGGTCGGTGATGGGCACGATGGGCGTGGTCTGGGAAATGCCCAAGATGGCCATCGGGTCGGCTCCTGCTCGCCGGCGCAGGATGCTCATACCGTGGTAACCGCCCTCGTGGAAAATGCGGTAAATCCGGGCTACCTCCCCGATAATGCCAGCCGCAATCACTTCCGACAGGAACCGCTGCTGGGGGGTGCGGTAGTAGTTTTCCGCTACCTCCAATTTCACCCCGTTGCGCCGTGCCGCCTCTATCATTAAGTCCGCTAAGGGCAAAGTGATGGCAATGGGCGTTTCCACCAATTGGTGAACGCCGTGCTCGGAGAGGAAGCAGGAAATCGGATGATGGGCGCCGCTGGGCACCACTACCGCAGCCACGTCAACCTGCTCCTGCGCGACCAAGTCGCGTACACTGGGGTAGGCATTGACCCCGTACTGCTCCGCGAACCGCCGGGCGGTAGCAGGGTCCGCGTCGCAAATGGCGACGAAATTGAAAACGTCACTCATTTCGGCGATGACCGGGAGGTACGCCCCGGCCCCGCGCCGTCCGGCCCCCACGAGGGCCAAATTCAACTTGCGCATGAAATTGTCCTTTCGGCCTTCCTTTGGCGATAGGTGACCTCGTCCCGCAGGAACTTGGAAAAGAATTTGGTGGCTTGATTCCAGGTGGTTTATTACCGGTCAGGCACAAGCACTGGGCGGCCCTGCTGCACGGATTCGAAGGCGGCGATGCATACTGCCGCCACCTGTGCGGCCTCCGCCAGGTTGACCAGGGGTTGAGTGTCCCGTTCAATGGCGTCCAAGAGGTCCTGTATCAGGGCCACGCGGGGTTCTGTTTCGGCCGGCGGAACGGTTAAAGACTGCCACTGTTGTTGGGTGGTCTCGGTGACAATTAGGTTCTGGGCAGGATAGGGGGTGTTTAGGTAGGTCCCTCGCGTTCCATAGAGGGCCAGGTAGCGAAAGCCGGGTCGGGCGGCGGCCAAGGTAGTTAGACTTTTCGCTATCGCTCCCTGCTGGAACTTCAGGATAGCCACAATGCAGTCGTAAACTTCAAAGCCAAAGGGTTCCACACATTTCTTGTTCCCGTAAGCGGTTACCTCCACCACTCGGTCTCCTATCAGCCAGCAAAGCAGGTCAAGGGGGTGCACTCCCCCACCAGCCACGCCATTATAGGCGGCTCCCAATTGCCCTCGCCAGCCTTCAGTGAGCAACTCCAAATGGCTGCCAATGTAGTCGCCCTCGGCATAAAACAACTCGCCTAACTCACCCCTTTCGATGTGTCGCTTGAGTTCCTGATAGAGGGGCAAATAGCGCAATTGGCAACCGTGAGCCACTTTTACCCCTGTGCGGTGAGCCGTTTCCACTAACCGCCGGACATCCTCCCAGGTCGTGGCCAGGGGTTTCTCGATAAGGACATGTTTACCAGCCTCCATCATGGCCAGGGCCGGCTCCGTGTGCAGGTGGTCAGGGGTACAAATGGACACCACCTGTACATCATCCCGCGCTGCTACTTCCCGAAAATCGGTCACCCGGTCGGCAATGCCCAGTTCCTCCCCCACCCGTTGCAGTCGCTCCTCTTGTAGGTCGCAAATTACCCGCACCTCCGCCCGGCCCGTCGCTCGGTAGTCCAAAATGTGCTGCCGCCCCACGCCCAGGCCAATAACTGCTGCTCCAAACACAAGTGTCTCCTTTTCGCACCCCCAATATCAGATATAATCGCTGGTTCGCCTTGGGAGGGGGAATTCCTCCTTGCCAAGAGGACGAGTTTGTGGTAATCTTAAAAACATGTTGCGCCTTCGTCGTGGTACATGGTTTTGGTTAATCCTACTATTAACGGTCTTCTCTGGAGCCCTATATGCTGCCTCGGCACGGCAGGTAGTAATAATCAGCCTGGACGGACTACGACCTGATGCCCTACACCATGCCCGGACGCCCCATCTGGACGCCCTCTGGCAGCGGGGGGCATACACGTGGCGGGCCCAGACTGTATTGCCCAGTGTGACCCTGGTGGCTCATGCTTCGATGCTCAGCGGGGTGACACCAGCAAAGCACGGGATAACCTGGAATTACTGGAGCCCCCGACGGGGTTACATTCGCACCCCCACGGTGTTCCAGGTGGCGGTGGAGCGCGGTTTAGATACTGCCATGTTCGTGGCCAAGAAGCGACTCCAACACCTGGTTCCTCCTGCCTTCCGCCAGCAGGGGACGAAGGGCACGAGGGTTCATTTTGAGCACGCGGGCTATACCGATAGGGACGTGGTGGAGGCAGTACTTGCCCATTGGCAGAAGCACCAGCCGGCGCTAACTTTCATTCACCTACCCGACCCAGACAGCGCCGGACATGCTCACGGCTGGATGTCCCGTAGGCAACTGCAAACCATTGCCCAAACGGATGCGGCGGTGGGTACTCTGGTCCGCGCCCTGTACCAGTTGGGCCGGGTGGCGCAAACAGTGCTGATTGTGACCGCTGACCACGGAGGGCACGGTAAGCGCCACGGCAGCAATTGTCCAGAGGATTTGACTATTCCCTGGATTGTCTGGGGCATGGGAGTAAAGCGAGGCTACGAAATCCAGCGGCAGGTGCATATTTACGACACCGCGGCCACGGCTGCCTGGGCTTTGGGCTTACCTTTGCCGGCGGAATGGGAAGGGAAGCCCGTTACCGAGGCCTGGGCTGGCCACCCCGATGCAGGCCACACCCCTTCCACCGCGATACAGCCACCGCTGGCCACCCCGATGCAGGCCACACCCCTTCCACCGCGATGCAGCCACCGCTGGCCA
>DTZQ01000707.1 GCA_012961305.1 Armatimonadota bacterium
AATCCGTCCTCGATGGGCGGCCCGATGGTAACCTTGGCCTCCGGGAACAAATCTTGCACCGCCTGGGCCATGATGTGGGCCGTACTGTGGCGGTACACCTCTTGGCCCTCCGGGTCCTCAAAGGTCAGGAACCGCACTTCGGCATTCTCCGTCAGCGGGGCCGTGAGGTCCACCAACCGACCGTTCACCTGAGCCACCAGGGCCCGCTGAGCCCAATCCGGTCCCAAGTCGGCGGCCAGGGTTGCCAACGACACCCCTCGTTCATACTCCCGCACCGAACCGTCGGGCAAAACAATTTGGATTTGCTCCTTACTCATGATAGTGTAACTTGACAAGGTTTTCGCCGCTTAGTTTGGCCCTCATCCTTACCCCGTTCCCTACCTTTACCGCCTTTGCCCTTCCTCAAACCAAACCGCCCCTCGGCAAGTTTCACCGGGAGGCGGTAACGAATGCCCAACCGTATTCACCTGCTTGTCTATCGGTCAAAGTGCATTCGCTCCTTTCAGGGTTCCCTGCTCCTGCCCCAGTTGGGACAAAGACAGGGCTATTACTTTAAGTTCCCTGCCCGGCAATTTCCGAGTCGTGCTCACATTATAACAGAAGTTGTGGAGTTTGTAAAGGGATTGCAGAAAAAATTGTCCAGAATGTTACCTTCCCCGCGGCTACTTCGTTTCCATCAGTCCAAAATACGTTCTCAACCCGGCCAGGGCCAGGTCAAAGGCCCTGGTGTCCCGTCCGGTGGAAGCCCGCTGGCTTCGAAGTTCCTGCAAGCGGGGCAGAATTTCGGGCCCTCCACTCTGCCCGAGGAGGAGCAGCAGAGTCCCTTCCTCCTCGGGGGAAAACTCCCTCGTGCGGCTGTTGCGCTCGACCAGGCGCAGGAGGGGTTCCACTACCTCTGGAGCCCGGGCGTCGAAGAGCAGTTCCGTCAGCGGGCCCGGCGCCTGGCGCAAGTTGGCCACCAGGACCGGGGCCGTTTCCTCCCGGGCCACTCCCAGGGCGAAGAGGGCCACCGCCGCACCCAACTTCTTCGGTCCCTGAAAAATTTCCTGCAGCCGTGGGACCTGCCGGGCCCGAAACTCCTCTTGGTGGCCCGCAAATTCCCCATAGCGCGGGGCAAACGCACAGCCAGCGATAATTTGCACTGCGGGAAACCGACTGGTAAGGCCCCGATAAACGGCCTCTGCCTGACCAGCGTGCAGGCACTCGGCCAGCCAGGCCGTCAGGGGCGGAGAAGGCACCTGAACGGCCAAAGGATGACGGGGAACCCACCACTCCAACCGTTCTATCAACCGGTCGCCAAAGCCCCGGTCGAAGCGCAGCAGGGTCTTCCGGGAGGCCTCCTGGGCCAGCCACTCATCTAACTTGGTCAGCGTGGGGGTGTTGGAAAAGGCCACTCGGAGGATTACTTCCTCCCCCGCCAACAAAAGCCCACCCCCTAAAGCAATCGCCCCCCAGCCCACCACCAACATCTCCCTCCGGAGGCGACGGAACCAACTCCGCGATGCTTCCGCCGAGGCAGTGCAACGGATGGTCCGTCCCAACACTACTCCCGTCAACAGCAGCAACAGACCTGCTACCAAAGCCCAGGAGGGCACACTCCACCCCCAGAGCCACCGGTGAGGCGGGGGCTCTGGCCAAACTGAACTGAGGATTCCCAATTGTGGCAGCGGAACCAGCAGCAGGGGACTGAGATAGGAGACCAGGGGCACTGCACCATCCAACCAAAACAGAGGCACTCCTAAGAGCAACTCCTCCAACCAGGTCAGCAGGATGTCTCCACCTACGGTTCCTACCAGCAGTCCACCCAGGGCCCCATAGGCGGCGGTAACTGCAGTTAGGGTGCGCCGACAGCGGGCAGAAAAATACAGGCCCAGGGCACTGCTTACAGCAGTCGTGGCTACCATTCCCAAGCCTATCCCTGACCATTCACCCCATCCTTCCCGGTCTCCCATTGACCATCGGAACCACCCCCCAACCAGGCCGGAGACCAAAATAACGCTCAACGGCAGCCAAAGGGCTACGAACCATTTGCTCAGCACAATGGCCCGCACGGTCAGGTGCGAAGTTAGCAGGCTCTCCCAGGTATGCTGCTCTCGTTCGCGGGTGAGGGCACTGGCGGCTTGGGGAAGGGGAGCGAAGGCAGCGAACAGCAGCAGGCCCAGGGCCAGCAGGTTCAGGAAAGGGAGGTCGGACGAACCAAGGGGCGGGAAGGTTTTTCCCACCGGGGGATGGTTCCTGCTCCACATTGCCAGGCCGCTCAGCAGCACTCCCCAAAGGAGCAGACCTCCTATTCGCGTCCGCCAATGTCTAACCCACCGGCGCACCTCTTGCTGCAGGACCGGATTGGCAATTAGCCAATCCCAGCGCACTCGGCGAATAAACTGGTCCACTTGGTCAGGCCACCTCTGGACTCAGGGGCTTCAGTCCCGTATTTCAACCGGCCACCTCCGCGGCCACCTCAGCCTCTATTTCCTCGCCGGTTGCAACCCTCAGACGCTCCGCTGCTCGTTCGGTCAGGCCCTCCTTGAACATTTCGCCCAAGGCCGCTACGCTGCTGAGAATGCTGGAGGTCTCCACGGGCAGGAAAATCTTGGTGGCGCGGCCTTCAGCGATTTTGCCCAGGGTTTCCAGGTAACGGACGGCCAACACCTCATCGGTAGCCCGTCCTTCGTGGATGGCCCTGAAGACCGTGCGGATGGCTTCCGCCTCCCCGCGAGCCAGTTCAATCTGTTTGTCCCGTTCCGCTTCGGCCACGCGCCGAATGGCTTCGGCTTTCCCTTCGGCCTCCAGGATGGCCGCCTGTTTCTCCCCTTCCGCCCGCAGGATGGCCGATTCTCTCACCCCTTCAGCCTCCAGGACTACCGCGCGGCGCTCCCGCTCCGCTTTCATCTGCCGGCTCATGGCCTCAGAGATGTCCCGCGGCGGGTCAATTTTCTGGATTTCCACCCGGGTAATGCGCACTCCCCAGGAATCCGTGGCCTCGTCCAGAATTTCCCGCAGTTGGGTGTTGATGCGTTCCCGCGAGGTAAGGGTTTCGTCCAACTCCAAGTCGCCGATGAGGTTGCGCAGATTGGTCTGGGCCAGTTTCAACGTCGCCAACTCGAACCGAGCCACATTGTACTGCACCCGTACCGGGTCGGTGATGCGGAAATACACCACCGCATCCACGGTGACCACCACGTTGTCCTCGGTGATGACCTCCTGGGGGGGCACATCAATCACCTTCTCCCGCATGTCAATTTTACGGATAATCTCAATGAAAGGCCAGATGAGGTGGAGGCCGGGGTCAAGGGTTTTGCGGTACTTGCCCAGCCGCTCCACCAGGGCCTTCTCATAAGGTCGCACAATTTTGAGCGCGTTGGCTCCGAAAACGATGAGCAACACGGCCAATACGGCAATAACTCCTCCCATCATGGTACTCCTCCTTTTGTAGGTTCGGGCGGGAACTACTCCCGCAAACGCTCCTTGGTCGTTTCGTCCACCTCCGCCTGGTCCAGGGCTTTTTCCAACCGGCGGGCAATTTCCTCTTCTTCTTCCGCCAGCATCCGCTCTATTTGGGCCTCCGAATAGACAATGAGACGGGTGCCCCGTACCTCTTCAACCGTCACCAGGTCCCCAACGGGAATGGGATGGTCTGCCTGGGCTCGCCAAACCTCTCCTCCTACTTTTACCATCCCTTTGCCCTCGATAGGGTCAATGGCTTCAATGACCCGGGCCGTCTGGCCGATGAGGGCATCTACGTTGGTCTTAATAGGCTGCTCGCCCGTAACCCGCTCGGCCAGCCGGGGGGCCAACAGCAGAGCACCAATGGAACCCAAAAGGAACACCGTCCACTGCACCACTGGCCCGAACAGCAGGGATGAGAGCCCGGCCAGCACGGCCGCTAAGGCGAAGAAGAGGAACATCAGCGTGCCGGTCATTAACTCTGCAATGCCCAGCACAGCGGCTCCTATTAACCACAGCCAAACGTGCGGAATGTCCAACATGACGTACACCTCCTTCCCCCACTCGGGTTTGCGAAAGTCCCGCTTTCGCAAACCCTCACCCAAGCCTTGACTCCAGAGGGTTATCTCCCTTACGGTCGGTGCTCTGGTTCAAAGGCACATACATTGTAGTAAGCCCATCCCAAGTACAGACGTCCGTCGGCTATGGCCGGGGAGGAGTAAATTCCGTAACCGGTGGTGTGGCGCCAACGCCGGTTGCCCGTGGCCGCCTCCAAAGCCACCAATTGGCCACCGTGGGAACCAGCAAATACCAGTTCCCCAGCCACCGCAGGGGAAGCCCCGAGGGCCCCACCCAAGTCCTGCCGCCAGAGGTGCTCCCCGGTAGCCGCGGCAAAAGCATACAGGTATCCATCCTGCGCACCTATGAAGACCCGCCCCTCCGCTACGGCGGGGGAGGCGTGAATCGGTCCCGGCCCAGAAGCCCGCCAACGCACTTCACCTGTATCTGTGTGCAGCGCATACACCTGCCCGTCCAGAGCCCCGAAGTAAACCTTCTCTTCCGCAACGGCGGGAGAGGAAACTACCGCCTGGCCCACCGGATAATGCCAACAGGTTTCACCCGTAATTGCGTTCAAAGCAAAGAAGTACCCTCCTTGGGTTCCCAAGTATATCCTTTCGCCGACCACCGCCCCACTTCCCCTCACGGCGCCCTCCAGGCCCACCTGCCAGACTATTTCTCCGCGGGCACAGTCCAAAGCGTAAACCCGTCCCTGAGTAGTCCCCACGTACACCCTTGTACCCTCCACTATGGGAGCCGTTAGAGGGGAACTGGCGAGGGTACGTACCCACTGGCGCTCACCGGTGGTCACCTCTAAAGCATACAGTTGCCCCTGCTCTGTGGGCACAAACACCAGTTCTCCGCTGAGGGCGGCGGCAGCGCGGATGACGCTGTCCAACGCAACCGTCCAGCGGGGCGCGCCCGTTTCGGCATCCAGGGCGTAGAAATTGCCGTCGTAGGAGCCGATGTACACTGTCCCCTGCCCTACTACTGGGGTGGCCCGCACTTCGTCCTTCGTCTTGTACCCCCAGCGCACCTTTAGGGGTAAGGAAAGGGTTCCCGGGGTGGCGGCGGTGCCAGCGGCGTCCTTCCGCCACAGGGCCCATTGAAACGCGCCCTGGGTGGCCAGGCGGGTCAGTTCCTCCCAAGTGTTAAGGGCTTGCTGCACCAGGGGAACGATGCTAACTTGGGGGTCTGCGGCCAGACGTTCCAACAACGACCGTGCTTCGTCCAGCCGGCGGCTTTCCAAACAGGCTCGGGCCAAAGCATATATCGCCTGGGGGGAAGCCTGCCGGCGGGCCGCCAGCCGTTCCAGCCGGGCCCGCACGGTTCTGCGGCGTCCCAAGCGTCCGAGGGCCTCGGCTGCCTTCCAGCGGCTCTCTTCATCGCCGGTGCGCAGGTGGCGCAGCAGAAGTTCCGCCCCCCGCTCGCTGTCAATCTCCGCCAGGGCGGTAACGGCCTCCTCCCGCACTGGCTCGCTGCTCTGCTGCACGGTCTCCACCAAGGGGGCCACCGCCCGCTCAGTGCCCAACTGTCCCAGCGCATAGGCGGCCTCACGGCGGGTGTGCTCGGCCGGACTGGTCAGGGCCTGCACCAACTCGGTGTCCAACTCCGCCAGGGCCTCCAGGATGGGGGCTCGTCGCTCTTCGTCGGCGGCCCGCAGGGCCTCCACCAGAGGTTCCAGCAGGGCATCGCGGTCCAGTCGTTTCATCGCCTGCACTATGACCTCCCGCACGGCCCGTTCCGGGTGGTTCAAGAACTCCGTGCACAGGGCTACCTGCCGGTCGGTGGGCAGTTCTCCACAGCGTCCGAACCAATAGGACATCTGGAACTGGTGCTCCGCCGCGCTGCGGATGAGCAGTTCCAATTCTTCGGGCAGGAATTGCAGTCGTCGTCGGTAACGGTAGGCCTGCTTCAGGGTCTCCGGGGACAACAGCCGGCCGAAGCGCTGCCAATCGTTCACCTCCCGGCGCAACAGTTCATGTACCCCTCTGAGTTCCTGAGCACTGGGCCGCAGCCAATCTCGCATCCGTTCCACCAAATAATCATGGCGCAGTTCGTAACGAGTTTCTCCCTCCTCCTTGAGGCAGCGCACCAGCCGGGCTTCCTGAAGTTCTGCCAACACTTCCTCTACCACTTCCGCCTCCAGATTAGCATTGGCAGCAATCTCCTCGCTGCGCAGCAAGGTACGGGTCTGCAGGGAGGTCACCATTTCCCTCAGCACCGTCCGGGCAAGGGCATAGCGACGCCAGCGAAACCGGCGCAGTTGCCTCTCCAGCATCTGCTCCAAAATGCGCTTGGCCCCTCCCAAACGGCGGTAGGACTCGTAGCGAATGGACCGGTCTCCAATCTCCCAAGTGTCCCACAAGCGGTCGCAGACAATTTGCAGTTCAATGGGCCGAATGCCATCTTGGTTCAAATCCTCTACCAGCCGGGTCACCAGCAGTTCCTCGAAGGAAAGTTGGAACTTGGCCACGGGACGGACGATGGCCTCCTGAGCCTGTTCTGGCGTCAGGCGTTCCAATTTGTACACTTGAGTGACTATTGTGGGCAAAATTTGCCGTAATTCGTACAGGCGGGACAACAAATCTTCCCGGATAGAGAGTACAAAATGCACCCGTTCCCCCTCCAGGCTCAAGCATTCTACCAGGTCATGGGCAAAAGTTTCCCGCGTCTCTGGCCCCAAACGGGTGAAAAGTTCCTGACTTTGGTCCAAGAATACCACAATGTCTTGGCCCGTCTGTTCCATCACCTGACGCAGACTGTCGGCTAAAGTGGTTCCCCTATCCCCCAATGGTTGGCTGAGGGCCTGGGCGGCGACGCGCTGAATGGAGCGGGTTGGGTCATCGAAACAGCGAGCGTAGAGCGGCAAGAACCCTTCCTCTTCCAGCCGTGGCAGGAGCCCGGCCTTGAGGAGAGAAGTCTTGCCCACGCCCAGTTCCCCGAACAGGACGCAAATTTGGTGGGAGAGCACTTTCCCCAACAGGCGTACCGTATCGTCTTCGCGTCCGAAAAAGAGGGGAGCATCCTCTGGTTCAAAAGAATCGAGGAACTTGAAAGGCCGCTCGTGGCGGCGTTTGGAAAGGGCGCTGGGGGGGACTTCCAAAGTCGGAGCGGGCACCTCCAAGCCCGCATTGACCTGCAAGTCCACCCGGCGGTAGGCAAGGCCGGAATCCAGCAGCAAATTGCGCACCTCGTCCAATTCTCGCTGGGCATGGGCTTGGAATTCCGTGCGCAGCAGGCGTTCCTGTTCCGCCGTAGGAGAGGTTACGTCCACCCGGATAATCCATTCCCGGGAGTCAATGAGGCCCACCGAGGCTCCCAATATCTGGGGCCAGGCTGACCACTGCTTGGGGGAGAGTTGCTCGCGTACAGCCTCCGGGATATGGGTGGTGTATTCCACGTCCAGGGCCGAAGCCAGGCGCAATAGGGCGGTCAACAGGTGTACGTTTACTGCGTCCCGACCCACGAAAGCATGCTGGGGAGTGTACAAACTCAAGTTACGACCTGGAACACGGGTGCTGGAACAAATGCGCCGTAGAACCTGTGCCTGACGCAAAGAGAGGGCCCACCGGTCAGGCCATTCGGTCAAAAAGCGATAGCGTTCTCGGGGGTCGGCTACCTCGTAAGGTTGACCAGTTTCCGGCGCTCGCCAGGCCAGGTCCAAGGCCCAAGAAGCACTCAGCAGGAAAAAGAGTTCAGCAGGAGTCAAGGCATTACCGATTCGCTCTGGCACCAGCCGGGCGAGAAGTTGTTGGAGGCGTGACCCTCGCCCTTGGTCAGCCAAATAGCCCACTTCCTCCATTTCCCCCCGGGCCGCCGCTTCGGCTCGCTGGCGGAAACGCCGATAGTTGTCAAAGAGCGATGACGAACGATTCCTGAGCGCCGCTTCCCAGGTGCTCAGGGTATTAGGTAACATGACTGAGTTCCCCCATTACGACAACAGTTCCTCCACCGCTGCCCGTTCCGCTGGGGCCAAAGAATCCAGTAAAAGGGCACGGGTGTCTTCCTCTAATGCCTGCAGCGCGGTTTGAAGCATCTGTCGCGAAGCAGGGTCCTCAGAGCCCTGTTCCTTCCAAATTTGCACCGCGGTCTGCAAATAGGCCCCGCGATAGGTGGGGTCAGTTTCCTGCTCGCTGGCCTTCAGGAGCAGGGGCAAATCCTCTATGCTTAGGGCCGCATGGACATTAAAGGCCAGGAAATCGGTGCTGGCTTCGGCCGGAGCGGGAGCGCGGATGAATTTCAGCACTGTGCCCACTTGCAGGGGGACCTCTGTGCCCTTGACAATATGGCTAACCTTAAAATGGTGTAACTTACCTGCCGGGTCGCGGATAAGGCCATAGAGCAGGTTGCGCTCATCAATGTCCAGAGGTTCGGCCAACAAACCACAGAGGTACTGGGATTCCGGCACCGGAACCCGGACTACTCCCAGGGCCATCCCGCCTCGCTGCACCAAGCGCACATATTGATTCTCCACAAAATCGGCTGGGTCCAGAAACAACCGCTGAGGCACCCGGACATCGTAACCCTCGATGAAACACCGCTCCTGTCCATCCAAACCCTTTTCAATGCGGGTGATAAATCCATCGTGCACTGTTACCCCGTCGGCCATTAGTCGTTCTTGGACTACCCCCAGAAACTCCTGCATTTCTGGCGAAGTCTCGGGGGGGGCCTTTTCGACTGCGGTTACTAAATCGGAAACCGCCAGGGCGTCTTGGGGGTTCTGGTGATAGGCGACCAACAGTTCGGCCAATTCTGCCAGGGGAGGATGCAAGGTCTGCAAAAAGCCCACAATGCGCCGTTTGACCATAGGGGTCAAGTTGACATCGCCCAGCCGCCGAGTCAGCGCTTCGACCAGGCCCGGCAAGGCCAAACCCTCCAAGCGGGCCAGCAAGTCGGGAAGGGCTTCCGAAGGGGCTGTTTCCAATT
>DTZQ01000708.1 GCA_012961305.1 Armatimonadota bacterium
ACGTGTCCGACCGGCCGGGGGAATGCCCCATCTGCGGCATGGACCTGGTGCCCCTTGAGGAGGCCGCGAAAGCCCCCGCCAGCACCGTGGAGGGCCTGGCTGTGGTCAAAATCACGCCGGAAAAGCAACAACTCATCGGCGTGCGCACGGAGCGAGTGAAGTATCTCACCCTGGACAAAACCATTCGCACCGTGGGGATGGTGGAGGTGGACGAGACCAAACTCACCGACGTAAACACCAAAATTGACGGCTGGATTGAGGAACTGTACGTGGACTACACCGGCCAGTTGGTGAAGAAGGGGCAGCCCCTGCTGGCCATTTACAGTCCCGAACTGGTGGCCACCCAGGAGGAATACCTGTTGGCCCTGCGGGCCCGCAAGCAGTTGCAGGACAGTCCCTTCCCGGACATCGCCCGCAGCGGCGATTCTTTGGTGGAAGCGGCCCGCCGGCGGCTGGAACTGTGGGACATTCCGGCCAGCGAAATCAAGGCCATCGAACGCTCCGGCGAGCCCATCAAAACCCTGCTCCTCTTCGCCCCCTTTACCGGCTACGTCATGGAACGGAGGGCCACAGAGGGCATGTACGTGCGGGCGGGAATGCCCCTGTACCGCCTGGCCGACCTGTCCACCGTGTGGGTACAGGCGGACATCTACGAGTACGAACTGCCCCTGGTGAAAGTGGGCCAGCACGCCCGGCTGACGGTGAACGCCTATCCCGGCCGAACCTTTCCCGGCCGGGTGACTTACGTTTACCCCACGGTGGAGGGGCGCACCCGGACAGTGAAGGTGCGTTTCGAGTTTCTTAACCCTCAGGAGTTACTCAAACCCGGCCTGTACGCCAACGTGGAAATCCGGGTTCCTCTGGGGCGGGAGTTGGCCGTGCCCGCAGAGGCAGTGCTGGACTCGGGCCTGCGCCAAATCGTCTTCGTTGCCCAGGGAGAGGGCTACTTCGAGCCCCGCGAGGTGAAATTGGGTTCCCGGGCCGGGGATTACTACCTGGTTCTCTCCGGCCTGGAGGAGGGAGAGGAAGTGGTCAGCAGCGGCAACTTCCTGATTGACGCGGAAAGCCGCCTGAAGGCAGCCATCAGCGGTATGGGAGCCCCCTCGGAACAGGAGGTTCCCAGCGGGGAAGGGGGCGAAGCAGCGGCGGGTGGCCATGCCGGGCATGGGATGTAAGGGGCCCTCAGCCCTGGGGTCGCACGTGAGGGAAGAAGGAGGCGGGGTTTCCCCTTCGCCGGAGCAGGAGGATAGGCTCTCGGTTCCAAACTGACTGAACCGACTTCAGTCGGTTTGGTAGGTGCAGCCCACCGGAGGCCCACCGTAAACGGGGGCGAGGAGGGTGGAGGGAACTCATGATTGAGCGCATCATCGAATACAGTGCCCAAAACCGGTTCATGGTCTTCCTCTTTGTCACCATTCTAACCTTCATTGGCCTCTGGGCCATGCGGAACGTACCCCTGGACGCCATTCCCGACCTCTCGGACGTGCAGGTCATTATCTTTACTGAGTGGAAGGGGCGCAGTCCCAACCTGGTGGAAGACCAAATCACCTACCCCATCGTCACCGCCATGCTGGCCGCGCCCAAAAGCACGGTGGTCCGCGGCTATTCGTTCTTCGGCCTCTCCTTCGTGTACGTGCTCTTCGAGGACGGTACGGACATCTACTGGGCCCGCAGTCGGGTGCTGGAATACCTCAGCGGCATTATGACCCAACTGCCCCCGGGAGTGCAGCCGGTACTGGGGCCGGACGCCACCGGTGTGGGCTGGGGGTTCGAGTATGCGCTGGTGGACAAGACGGGCCAGAACGACTTGCAGCAGTTGCGAGCCTTTCAGGACTGGTATCTTCGCTACTGGCTGCAAAGCGTGGACGGGGTGGCGGAAGTGGCCACCGTCGGCGGGTTCGAGAAACAATATCAGGTGGACCTGGACCCCAACAAACTGCTGGCCTACAACCTGCCCCTGAAAAAGGTCATCGCCGCCATTCGGCGCAGCAACGCCGATGTGGGAGGCCGGACGGTGGAAATGGCCGGCCGGGAATACTTTGTGCGAGGCCGGGGGTACATCCAGAAGGTGGAGGATTTGGAAAACGTGGTCCTGGGCACGACGGAGCACGGTACGCCCATCTTCCTGCGGGACGTGGCCAAAGTGCACCTGGGCCCGGAGTTGCGCCGGGGGATAGCCGAACTCGACGGCCAAGGAGAGGTCGTAGGCGGCATTGTGGTGGTGCGCTTCGGGGAGAACGTGCTCAAGGTCATCGAACGGGTGAAGAAGAAACTGGAGGAGGTCAAGCCCTCTCTGCCGCCGGGAGTGGAGGTGGTGGTGACCTACGACCGCAGCGACCTGATTCACCGCTCCATCGAAACGCTGAAGGAGAAACTCATCGAGGAGAGCCTCATTGTCAGCCTGGTGGTCATTCTGTTCCTCTTCCACTTCCGCAGCGCCCTGGTGGCCATTGTTGTGCTGCCCATCGCCGTAGTCATCTCTTTCATTCCCATGTATGCCCAGAAATTGACCTCCAACATCATGTCGCTGGGGGGCATTGCCATTGCCATCGGAGCCATGGTGGACGCGGCCGTAGTGCTCATCGAAAATGCCCACAAAAAGTCGGAGCACGAGCCCCATGACCTGGAGGAGCAGCCGGATGGGACCTGGCGCTGTCCCCGCAAGCCGGAGCACGTCTACCCTCACGGCGGAGAGTGTCCGGTGTGTCGGCAGGAGATTATTATCCAGGCGGCCAAGGAAGTGGGCAAACCCCTGTTCTTCTCCCTGCTCATCATTACCGTCTCCTTCCTGCCGGTGTTCACCCTGGAGCAGCAGGAAGGCCGCCTGTTCAAGCCGCTGGCCTACACCAAGACCTACTGCATGTTCTTCGCCTCGCTGCTCTCCATTACCTTAGCCCCGGCCCTGATGGTGCTGTTGATTAGGGGCAAAATCGTGCACGAAAACGAACATCCTGTCAGCCGCCGCCTGCAACGCTGGTACTATCCCTGGGTCTCGGCCCTGATGCGGCGACGTCCGCTGAGCATCGCCATTGCGGTCCTCGTGGTGGTTTCCTGCCTGCCCATCTACCGGAAAATCGGCCACGAGTTCATGCCTCCCCTCAACGAAGGAGACATGCTCTACATGCCCACCACCCTGCCGGGCATTTCCATTACCGAGGCGGGGAAAATCCTGCAGGTGCAGGACAAAATCATCAAGCAGTTTCCAGAGGTGGACGTCGTCTTCGGCAAGGTGGGTCGGGCGCGCACCTCTACTGACCCGGCGCCCCTGAGCATGGTGGAGACCAACATCATC
>DTZQ01000709.1 GCA_012961305.1 Armatimonadota bacterium
CCCATTTTAACAGTCACTTCGTCGAGTTCGACCCGGTCAAGCGGGCCTTTACCTTCGTCCACAAAACCGCTCCACAGATGGCTATGGGCATGACCGAGGACGACGATGGCGTCATCTGGTCCGTTACCTATCCGCAGAGCGGTGTTGTCTCCTTCAACCCTAAAACGCGTGAGTTCAAGGACTATGGTCACGTGTACAAGCAGAACTGGCGGCAATATCAGCGCTACGTCGCCGCTGACGACAGGGGCTGGATTTATTTCGGGATTGGGCACACGGCCAGCCAAATCATCGCTTTTGACCCTCGAACCGGCCAGGCTAAGCCCATGATTCCCGAGGAGGAACGAACCAGGGGCAGCGGATATGTCTATCGCGACCTGAATGGTAGGGTGTACGGCCACGTCACGGATGGCGACTGGTACGAGTTTTACCGGGGCGAGGGGAGGAAAATCGCACCGCCGAAGCGCATCAACAGGAAACCCATCATCACCGGCAGTCAGGGCTTGTTCCACCGGGAGTTCCCTGATGGCAAAAGGCTCAAAACCTGCGACCTGGTGAACTGCGTCCTGGTGGTGGAGGACCCCAAGACAGGGGAAGTCAAGGAACTGAGCTTTGACTACACCAGCGAAGGCGCTCACATCATGGGCCTGGCCGTGGCGCCGAACGGCACAATTTGCGGTGGCACTGCCTTCCCCATGCGCTTCTTCAGTTACAACCCGGAAACCGACGAATGGACGAATCGAGCCTGTTACGGCCAGTGGAACACCGTTGCGAGGCAGGGCGACCGCTTCTTCGTCGGCGGCTACGGGGGCGGCTTCCTGCTGGAATGGGACCCATCGCGGGAGTGGGTGCCGACCCAGAGGGGGAAAGGAGACTCTAACCCTCTCTTCCTGACGCAGAGCGCGCCTACCATCAACCGCCCGCACGACCTGTTGGCCTATCCCGATGGAAAGACCCTCATCCTCGCTGGCACGCCCGGCTATGGTTACACGGGTGGGGGACTGCTGTTCTGGGACCGGGAGGCTCGGACTGC
This sequence comes from Armatimonadota bacterium, assembly GCA_012961305.1. GTDB lineage: Bacteria > Armatimonadota > UBA10988 > UBA10988 > DTZQ01 > DTZQ01. The sequence continues at coordinate 1,031 of DTZQ01000709.1, forward strand.
CACGCTGCTCAAGCACACGGATATTATCTCTCAGCATTCCACGATGAGCCTGGTGGCGCTCCCCAACGGCAAACTCTTGGGCGGCACGACGACGGCTCCCGGCACCGGAGGGGAGAAGAAGGCCACGGAGGCAGAACTATACATCATGGACCTGGCGACGAAACGGCTCGAGTGGCACGCAGTCGTGTTTCCCGGGGTGCAGAGTTACACGGACTTGTGCCCCGGGCCGAACGGGCTCGTTTATGGCATCGCGGACCGCAGACGGTTCTTCGTCTTCGACCCGCTCAGGAGGGAGGTCGTCCACGAGCAGGACACGATGGCCAGGTTCGGACCGACCAACTCTCAACAGGGCCCGCGGGTGTTCGTTCTGAGCCCCGACCGGAAGGTTTACATCCTGTTCGTGAAGGGCATCGCCCGCGTCGACCCGGCCACGTTCGAAATTACGATGTTGGCCGAATCGCCGGTGCCCATTGGCCCCGGGGGGGACATTCTGCAGGGGCGTATCTACTTCGCCAGCGGCTCGCACCTGTACAGTTACCGGGTGCCCGAGGAGTAAGTAACGGGAGGTGAAAAGGATGTCCCTTCAAACCATCCAGCGGGCCAGGGAAGTTGCCCTGGGCATTTTGCAGCCCCGTCAGGGCGAAATTGAACACGGCCTGGAACTGCACCAAAATTCCATCGTCTGCGAGGCGTATGGGTTTGCGCCCCGGGCCGCAGTAGATGGCGAGGCCGTGAAGGCCGCGGTTGAGGCCGGTGCTTCGGAGGTCGAACTCCAGGACATGATGGAAGATATGCGGATGACCCGGTATGTAACCGACCCGAGGGAGCGGGAGGAATTCGTGGCTGCTTGGGAGGCCGCGGGGGTGACCTGTATTTTCCAAAACGCCGGCGAGGAAGGCAACTCCATCCCTCGCCTCATCAAGCGTTTGGCTCGTTTTACCTACGTGACGGACATGATGCGGGATTTCCTTCGGAAAGCGGTCACCCCGGATGACATTGTCGCGGCCAAAGAGCAGAACCAGCACTGTTTGTACCTGACCTGCAATGGGGTTCCCCTCCCTCAGAACTGGGTTTCAGTGGAGGAGGAACGGCGCTACATTCGGGTCTTTTTCCAGTTGGGCATCCGCATGATGCATTTAACCTACAATCGGCGCAACGTGATTGGCGACGGTTGCGCGGAACCTGCTAATGCGGGATTGAGTGATTTTGGACGAGCGGTGGTGGCAGAGATGAACCGCGTGGGGGTGATTGTGGATGTGGCCCACTCGGGCTGGCAAACGTGTTTAGATGCGGCGAAGGTATCCGAACGCCCCCTCGTGGCAAGCCATTCCGGCTGCTGGGCCCTCAACCAGCATCACCGCTGCAAGCCGGATGAGGTGATTCGGGCAATCGCCGATACAGGCGGATACATTGGCATCTGCTGCCTTCCCGCCTTGCTGGGCGGCAGCGGTGACCTCCAGGCGATGTTAGACCACATTGACTATGTGGTCAAGAAGTTCGGGGTGGACTACGTGGCCATCGGAACGGATGTGGCCTATGCCTCTTCAGCCACGGAGCAGGAGTACCGGAAGATACCCCAACCCCGCTCGATGCGCCGCAGGTGGGAAGCCCTGTGGCCTCCAAACGACCCTCTCTTCGCCCCTGAATGGCGGCAGGAGCACCAGCGGCTCAGCCTGGCCTGGACAAATTGGCCCCTGTTCACGGTGGGCCTGGTTCAACGGGGCTATTCGGATGAGGACATCCAGAAGATTCTCGGCGGCAACGTACTTCGCGTTGCTCGTGCGGTATGGCCAGAGCGGAATTGAAAACCATCAGCCCAACTTCGGGAGGGCGAGCATCGGGGGAAGGAGGAACTAAACCATGCCCAGCAAAATCGGACGAAGGGAATTCCTGCAAACAATGGTGGGGGGCGGTGTTTTACTGGGGACCACTTCCGCTCTTGGGGCAGGAGCGCGACAAAAGCCACTCCTGCTAATCAGTCCCGGCTGTCGGAGGTCAAAAGTCCGTATAGGCAAGGTCTATTTGGGTCGTCCCCATGCCCATTGGCCCACCCCTCAACTTGACCTTAATGCTGAAAGGCGCAAGTATGAACTCGAGTTCGCCCGCATGGCCAAGGAGTTTTCCGATGTGGAATTTGTGGTCAACGAGTTGGTCACCTCGCCTGAGCAAGCCCGAAGGTTGAAGGAGCGGTTGAGCCAGGCGGACGGAATTCTCCTCATTCACCTCTCGATGGGGATAGGAAACATGCTCCGGGAGGTTCTGGGAGTCGGCCGGCCCACTATACTTTTTGCCGCACCTTATTCCGGGCACGAGTGGACATGGTTCGGACGCCTCATGAAGCAAAAGGAAGGTGCTCTGCTCGATTGTCTGTTGACCTCCGATTATAACCAGTTGGCCGCTGCCATTCGCCCTTTCCGGGCGGTTCACCACTTGCGGGAGGCGAAAATTCTCAATGTAACCCGCCGCGAACTCCCCACAGGATACGTCAAGGAGGTCAAGGAGAAGTTCGGAACCGAAATCGTTAGAATTGGCCGGGAGCGAATGCTTGAGGCCTACCAGGCCATCCCTGAGGCCGAGGCGCGGGCGGAAACAAAGCGTTGGATGGAGGGGGCGGAGAAGATTGTCGAACCCCCGGAGGAAGAGGTCTTTAGGTCGTGTAAACTCGCCCTGGCTATGCAGAAAGTACTCGATGAGGAGAACGCCACCCTAATCACCATTGACTGTTACGGGACGATGTGGCGCCAATTGCCCGCTTATCCGTGCATTGGCCATGCGCGGCTCAATAACTTGGGGCTCGCGGGCATTTGTGAATCTGACCTGCAGGCATGTATGACCTTCATCCTCCTGCAAAGTATCTCAGGTAAACCTGGATTTGTGAACGACCCAACGGTGGATGTGTCCCGCAACGCCATCATCCTTGCCCATTGCGTGGGCACTCCCAAGATGGACGGGTTGGAAGGTGAAGCGGCACCATATAGGCTGCGAAGTGTCATGGAGCGCCAGGAAGGAGCAACCTGCCAAGTGATGATGCGCCTGGGGCAGCCAGTAACGAGCGCAATGTTGATAGGAACTGACCTCTTGGTTTACTTCACCGGCGAAATCATTGAGACCCCGGACCTTCCCCGCGGCTGCCGCACGAAAATCACGGTCAAAGTGGATGGAGACATCGAGAAACTTTGGCAGAACTGGACCGATGGTCTCCATCGCGTAACTTGTTATGGGGACCTAACTAAGGACCTGCGCCGTCTGTGTCGGTTCAAAGGCATCAAAATGGTGAATGAAGCCTAAGGAGGGCCCTTATGCGTTACCTCTGCATCGCTCTGTGCTTACTGTGGACAGCGGAGCCTTCCGTTGAAGCAGCACCTTGGGTGGCGGCAGATTGGCAGGACCAGGAGCCGAACTTTCCGGCTGGTTCCCTCTTCTGGCACACGAACAAGTTCAAGCGCTGTCCCGTGCTCTACCGTACTGTGCTTCGCCTGAAGGCCCAGCCCATAGCCTATGCCGGTTTGCGCGCCCGTGCCTCTTGGTTTGCCTACGTTTTCCTCAACGGCCACCAAATCGCAGACTACTTGCAAAAGGGCGAGGGGGCGGTTACCAATCCTTTCGCCGTGGAACTGAGCCCTTTGCTTCGTCCCGGCGCGAACGTCCTCGTCCTCAGCACCACGGCCGACGGCTTTACCTTGGAGGGAGGCATCGTCTATCGGGACGGCAGTCGCACCCTTTTAAGCAGCGAGCCCCAGCGCTGGAAAGCGCAGAAGTTCCCGCCGTTGACCGTTTTGGAGGATGAACCCTGCATGGAGCCAACCTTCGACGACGCCGATTGGTTCCCCGTGCGAGCAACGGAACGGAAGGGGATAAGGATTTCGGAGCGCGAACTGGAGGAGTTGGGTCAACGTTTGGCTTCGGAGCGGCTGCGCCGTTGGGATGAGGATGCCCGCTGGCGGCTCCGGATGCTGGCCGAGAAAGGCTTCGCCATCGTAGATTGGGAGGCCTTCGGCTGGGCGGGGGCGGAGCGATGGCCCGAATGGGTGACCACAATGGCTCGGCAGGCGACAGCGCAGGCTCAGCACCAGCCCGCCGGTTGGCTCTACCGAGTGGCGGAGGCGCTGACTCGCTTCGTCCGCCTGCGGGATGAGGCGACGAACCTGACGAACCACGTGGTCGGTTGGGAGGCGCTCCATGCACCGGCGCGGGACATCGAGATTTGCCGCCAGGCGGCCGGTGCCCTTCGGGCCCTCGTTCAGCGGATGGAGGCTTCCCTCAAAGCCCGGAGGTTCGACCAGGCCCTGACGCTGGCAGCGAAGGGGGAAGCGGTGCTCGCGGAGGTGAACCGCGGGCGTCTCCTCAACGAATTGTGCCGCTGTCGGGACAACAAATTTGGCTGGTTCGACACGACCGCCCTGCTGGATAACGACATCGCCCGCTGGGGATTGCGCTTCGGGTCGGCGGTGCGGGTGCTCGCCAGTCCCCTTTCCCCCGCGGCGCTCATCACCTTGAACGGGCGCGAACTCATCCTCCAGGGGTGGGAGGAACTGCCACCTCTGCGCCTCTACAAAAAGCCTCCCCTGACCGGCCCGGTCTGCCTGTGGGCGGTGCTGAACGGTCAGGTGGTCGGCCTGAAGCCGGGAGCCGATGGGGTCGTCTATGACCGCGCCGTGCAAGGTCGGTTGAGTGAGAATTGGGTGCTATTGGTCAGCGACTTGGCACGGGGTGGGCCCCTGCCGACCCAACTGATTTTCCTGCGGCATCCCACCCGCATCGCTTTCAAAATGGGCGAGAAGGGCACCCAAGAGGTGGCCATCGCCTTCGACCGGCCTGGGGTCTCCCTGTTCATTCTGCGCCCGTTCAAAGAATGGCGCGGCCTGCTGCGCCTGGCGCGCACGCTGACGCAGATTCCGCTCAACGGGAACGAAATTCAACCTTACCTGCGCCCCTGTCGCCTCTGGTCGAGGGCGGTGCTTTGTTACCCCATCACCTTCAGCGAGGCGTTCGTGCGCGACCCGCAAGACCGATGGGCCCTCCTGGTCGCCGACGTTTACAATTACCTGGAATCGCAGGACGAGTGGGGCACCGAGCCCCTTCGCCTCGCTCCCCTGCCGCCGCTAACGACCTACGGACTGCTGCGAGGCTATCCCGGCTTAAAGGTGCTCAGCGAGGCGGAGGTTCTCGGCTCGCGGGGCATCTGGGGAGACCACATCGCTGCGGTGGGGCGAGACCACATCGTCTATCGCGTCCCTTTAGACCCCATCCCGCGCTTCGGAGGGTTCACCGCCTTCTGTTTCGGTCCGACGGACATCGGCGAGCCGGGAAGCCTCACCGAGATTCGCCTCATCAAGCGCACCGGCGCCAACAGTTTCCGTCCCCAGCACAACCAAACGGGCGAACGGGCGATGCGGACGCTGCGCTGGTGCGTGGAGGAAGGACTGCAACACGTGTTCAACACCGATGAAAAGTGGGTCCCCGACATCGTGGAGCATTTTCGGACCCTCGCGGAGCGGTGCAAAAACCTGCCCTTCGAGGCGGTCGCCTACGACCTCCTCAACGAGCCGGAGACCCGCGAACCGGAAGCCTACAACGTCCTCATCCGCAAAATCACCCGTGCCATTCGCGCGGTGGACCGAACCCATCTCATCTACGTCGAGACGATTCCCCCCTGGGGGCCTGGAGCACGGCCGTTCCCCCAAGGAGCCTTTGCGAACCTGGAGCCGACGGGCGATTCGCTCACCGTTTACAGTTTCCACGATTATGCGTTTCGCTTGCCGCCCCGCTGGCCCAACGAGGAGCACGACGTTCGCGACCTCTTGCGGCGCTGGATTCCCGCTTTCAAGTTTAGCATTGACCATCGAGCGCCGATTCACCTGGGCGAGTTCGGCGGCTTCGAGCAGACGAAGGAAGACGTGTACACGAACCGCTGCACCCTCACTTTGCTGATGGACTATTTTCGCCTCTTCGACCAGTTCGGCTGGCATTTCCACTACTACTCCGACCGCGGCACCGTGCGGGTGCGCGAGGACGGAAGCCTGCAGGAGAGCCTGGTGCAAAAAGCCTTTCGTCGCTATTTCGCCCGAGGAACGCTGAATGCCCATCGTCGGCTGTGAGAACGGTTTAGTGCATGGGACGAGTATCCGAAGTTGCGCCGAAAGTTGAATCAACGTTTTGCCCGGCTGAGCCGAAGCCAGTGGACGCGCAACCTGTATTGGAGTTGGCTCTGGATGCTGCAAAGTTTACTTCGGCCCTTCAGCGAAGGCTATCCCTCCTTCATGCGCACGCAAGCCTGGCAGGATAAGAACTTACAGACGGCACTGGCGTCGTGGGCGCAACTGCGCCACGATACAATTTTGTATGTCAAGCAGTCGCTTGCTGCTGCTGAAGGAGGTGAGGAAAGACCTCTGGTTAAAGGATATGTGGAGCCGAATGTGGAAGCCTGGAAGCGTTTGTTGCATTTGGTCCGCCAAACCCGCCAATTGCTGCAACCCCGCGGACTGTTGCTCCCAAACATCGCCGAAAAACTCGACGTTTTTGAGGATTTGGTGGACTTCTTGCTTCGCTGTGCCGAGAAGGAACTGCAAAATCGCCCACTTGCCGACGAATACGAATATCGGCGGTTGCAAGACATCGGTGGGAAAATGGATTATCTCGCCCTGTATGTTATGAGCGATGGTCGAGCCTACGATTGGAGTGAGATCGTCCATCCTGCCGACCGCAATATGGCGTGCGTCGCCGATGTACACACTGCAGACATACGTTTCGGCGGGCTCGGACATGTGGCCTTGGAAGAGGCTGTTGGACATGCCCACGAGATTTTCGTCATCGTTCCGATAGAGGGCCAATTGGTGCTCGCGCGAGGGGCGGTGTTCAGTTACTATGAGTTCCTGCAAAAGGCCACCGAGCGCTTGACCGATGAGCAATGGCAGGAGAAACTCAAAAAGCGTCAGGTTCCCCTACCGCCTGAGTGGACACGCTCGTTCATGACCTCATCACGGGTCACCGTGCGTCCGCTTCCGGTGCGGTGAGATGTGCTGTACTCACCTGTTTCAGGTACAACTGTTGGCTGAAGACAAGGGGAAGTTCGTTCGGAATTAGGAAGGACGAACGGCCAGAATACAACGCTAAATGCTAAGAATGGAAGGGAACTTCATCATGCTGCATTTTTGCTGGTGGTTGGCTGCTGGCATGCTCATGGCAGCCGCGGGGCAAACGGGGGAAGGGTCGAAGGAAACTGCTTCCGTTCAGCCTGCGTATCCAGGCAAAACTTGGCCTGGTAAAGAGCCGGGAGAGGTAGGACTCGAGTGCCAGAAACTGCACGCCTTCCGCGATTTCGTCGGCGGGCGCGGCTGTGTGGTGCGCCACGGCTATTTGGTTTACACCTGGGGCGATTTTGCTCGCCGGGGCGATGTGGCCTCCGCCGCCAAGCCGGTCTACTCCCATTTCCTCTTCAAAGCGCTGGAGGACGGCAAGATAGCCAGCCTCGACGAGCCAGTGAGCCGTTATGAGCCGCGTCTGAACACCTTGAATCCTGATTTAGGTTGCAAGGACCGACATATCACTTGGCGGCACCTGGCCACCCAAACTTCCTGCTACGGCGTTGCCGAACTGCCCGGCACGGCCTTTGACTACAATGACTGGCAGATGGCGTTGTTCTGGGACCTGCTCTTTCTGAAGGTCTATGGCGCCACCTACGAAAATGTAGATGAGAGGGTTCTCCATCCTTTGCTCACCGAGCCGCTGCAGTGCGAGGATAGTCCCTCTTTCCTGGCCTTGGGCACCGGAGACCGACCGGGGCGGCTGGCCATTTCGCCGCGCGATTTTGCCCGTTTTGGCTTGCTCTACTTGCGCCGGGGCCGTTGGCGAGGGAAGCGACTGCTCAGCGAGAAGTACGCAGTAATGGCCGTCACCAGCCCGCTTCCCAATGCCATCCCTCGCACGAAGGCCCAGCCGGCGGAGATGCTCCCCGGCCAACGCTCCCTCGGCTCTCGGTGCCTCCCTGATGACCAGACGGACCACTTGGGCAGTTACAGTTTCCTCTGGTGGACGAACGGGATAGACCGGGAGGGAAGACGGCACTGGCCCGAGGTGCCGACAGACGCCTATGGTGCCTTTGGACACGGTGGCCTGCGGGCGATGGTCGTCATTCCCAGCCTCGACTTAATCGTCAGTTGGAACGACGCGAAGGTTCGCGGGCGTGAGATGGAGAACGAGGCGCTCAGGAGGCTTGTGGCGGCAATAAGGTAAGCGGTGAGAGTGAAGGACACGGGAGGTGAAACAATGGTAATAAGGTTTGAGGAATTGCAATTCAAAGACGAGGGAACTGTCGGACATTATCCCATACAGGAGCATCAGAGGAGTTTCAAGCACTTCGCCTATCGTATTGTGACGCCCGAAAGGCCCTTCGGTCCCCACGCGCATAAAGGCGATGAAATCTGGTTTATACTAAAGGGCAAAGCGAAGGTTGACCTCGGCGGCAAGATGTTCGAGGTCGAGGAGAACGATTTGATAATCTGTCCTGAAGGCGTCAGCCACGGCATGACATCCGACGGCGAAGTGCACTGGCTGTGTATAGGATGAGACGATAACTTCAGATGGTAGTCTCTCCCTACTGTGGAGCTAAAGGCACCGTCCCCCAATGATGATTTATTCTGCGGAGAGTGGCTTGGTTGTCAGGGGACACTGGGTGTAGCCCATGGCCTGGATAACCACGTCGAGTCGGTAGAGAGGGTCCTGCATCAGGCAGGGTCGGCGGTCACGGGCGGGAATGGTAGTTGTGTAAATTCGCAGTTCCCCCGGCACCGAAACGATGAGTTCCTCGCGCCAGTCGCCAACCACATCGGCGATGGCGATGACCCTCCCCTCCAACACCTGGCCATAGTCGCGTCCCTTGTAATCCAAGATGCGACTTCCGCGAACCAGTTCCCGCTGGAGGTCAGCGTCCCAATGGACGGTGAGCAGACCGAAGTTCCAGTCCAGGTCGGCACGCAGGAGTTTCCCCTGGGCGCTGAAAAGCCATCGTCGTTCGGAGCGCTTCTGGGCGTCGGTGTCGGAGGAATAGCACTCCCGTCCTGGCGAGTCGGGGTCAATGTCAGCGCACATTCCCCGGGCGTGGACGTGACGGGTGGGCCTGTCAAGGCCCCAGATTATCTCCCCCGTCCTGGCGTCCACCAGACAACAGCCGTTTCTCCTTTGGCGGGTTTCCAGGCCATAGTAGACCTCCAGTCCCGCTCGGAGCGGGTCAAGGTCGCCAACGTAATGATGGTCGGGATGACCCAGACCGGTCGACCAAAGCCCACAGCCGTTATCATCCAGTACCGCTGAGCCCAGGAACACCTCGTCGCGTCCATCGCCGTCCACATCGACAGCGTGCATACTGTGAGCACCTTGACCCCGGTATAGGGGGCCCTCCTCGCTATCGCGCCAGCGCCACAGTTCCGTCAGCCTACCCTCGTGAAACTGGTATGCCCGTACCTTGATGACGTTGTAGGTTCCCCGTTCCACAATCAGGCACGGTGTCTTTCCGTCCAAATAGGCAACGCACATCTGATTTCGCGAAGCGTAGTTGTAGCCGGGGAAATCGTCGCGGCTGGGCCAGTCAGTTTGGGCCTTCACCTTCCCGGTCATGCCGTCGAGGATGGTGAGATGTTCAGGCCCCGACTGGACCCGGCCATCCTGGTCGCGCGGGTCGCCTTCGCCAGTTTTGAGGCACACTTCCGCTTTCCCGTCGCCGTCCAGGTCGTACACGACCATAGGCGAATACCAGATGCCCTGCTCGATAGCCCAGCCCAGATCGTAGCGCCACAGGAACGTCCCCTCGTTCAGATAGGCCTCCACTTTGTAGGTTCCAGGGCTGGGTTTCCAGTATCTCACGTAGGGGTCCACGTTTGCGTTGGGTTGCTTGAGGACGAAATCGTAATCGCCGTCGCCGTCCAAATCGGCTATGCCGCATTTCTGGAAGGTGTAGTTCCCCTGCAGTTTCAAGGAGATAAAGTGGCGCCCTTGCGGAGCCGGCTTGGCCGCGGCCTCCTTGGAGGGCTGCCCTTCCCCCCCACCCACCACTGGGCGCACGAAATAGCGGTTGGGCTGGTCGGGAATCGGGTTTTCGTCTACGAAATCGGTCGCCTGGGTGAGGGGCTGGTCGTTGAGTTTCGTCACGCCTTTGGCGGTACGGCGGTAGATGTTGAATCCGATATCGGGAGGGTCCTCCGCAAGGAGCCGCCAGCCGATGTAGATGCGCCCGTCGTCCATGGGGAGAGCCACTACGCCGCGGTCTAACCTCTCTCGCACCCGCACCTTTGCGAAACCCTGCACCCGTGGCTTGCGGTTCGGGTCGGGAAGCGGGGTGAACTCCAGGTAATCATAGTAGGTGGAACCGGGATTTGTAGCCGAGGCATAGCGGTCGTCCACCCAAAGTTCGAACCGACCGTCTTTAATCTCGAAAACGCCGAGATACCCTCGTCTTTCCAAGCGGCGCCAGGTTTTGCCGTCCAGCGACACGGCCATGGGCCGGCCAACTCCGCCGATGGCTACGTAGTACTTCCCCGGCGGCAAACCCGTTACCACGCTGTGCAGAGGTGGCGCGCCGTCCTCGGGTCGCTCCCGGTCCTTCATAACCCGCGGCGATTGGAGCACCACG
>DTZQ01000710.1 GCA_012961305.1 Armatimonadota bacterium
AACTGGTGGAACTGGCCCCGGACGCTTCCACCCTGCGGCTGTACGTTTCCCCGCTATGCGCTTTGGACGGTTGGGCCTATCCCGAGGAGGTGGCCCGGGAAATCCATTCTGAAGAGGGCCTACCTATGCCCCATGCCGGTTTTCAGGCTTTGAACTTGGAATGGGTGGACCCGGATACTTTCTTGGAAATAGTGGACTGGGCCCACATTTGGCTGGCGGACGCGACTGTGTACCTGCTGCAGAACAAGGAATGGGATTTGTACTTCATGCACGCCCACTGCCCTGACCATGCCTACCATTCTTTCTCCACCCAAATGGACCCCCTCACCGCCAGGGATGAGGAACAGGCACGGTTCTACCAAAACATAGAACTGCGCTTCTACCAGAGCCTCGACCGCCTGATTGACCGCATCGCCGCCTGCGCGGACGAAAATACCATCATCATCCTGGTCTCCGACCACGGAGCGAAGGCCACGACCCATCGCTTCCAGGTAGCCAGGGTGTTGGAGGAGGCGGGCCTGCTAATTTACGGGGAGGCCGAGGAGGGCTTGCCCCGGCCCATAGACTGGTCGCGCACCAAAGCAGTTCCCCAGCGGTCCTGCTACATCTACATCAACCTCAAGGGCCGAGACCCCGACGGCATTGTGGAGCCAGAGGACTACGAAAAGGTACAGGAGGAAATTATCACTGCCCTGTACAACTACACTGACCCGGAGACGGGAAAGAAACCCATTGCCCTGGCCCTGAAGAACGAAGATGCGCGGATTATCGGACTGTACGGAGACCGTATCGGGGACGTGGTGTACGCCATCACCGGCGACTTCGGCGGACAGCACGGGCCGCACCTGCCCACAGAGCGGTTCGGCCTGGGGGATTTGCGGGGACTGTTCGTTATGGCCGGCCCGGGAGTGAGGAAGAACTTTGTCCTGCAGCGCACGGTCCACCTGGAGGACGTAGTGCCAACGGTGTGCTATCTGGCCGAACTGCCCGTGCCTGCGCAGGCGGAAGGGGCGATTCTCTACCAGGCCCTGGAGGACCCCGACCTGAAGTTACACGAACTCCAACGGCTGCGCCGAAACTACCAACGGCTGCAGAGCGCATTTGAAAAGGAACAGGCGCTGGCCCATACCTACAATGAGTAGGGGATAACTTGTTTGCCGGGTCCGGAAGGCACTGCAGAGACGCAGAGGACGCTGAGGAAATGGGAAAACGGGGCAATTAGGCAATGGGGCCTGGTTGCCTAATTGCCCCTGCACTTTGGGGATAAACAAATACGATGTACCGACCCAGCGGAGCCACCAGGCCAAGGGACGAACCGGAGCGTCCCCTGACGCTGCGGGCCGTTGTTTTGGGCCTGCTGGTTGTGGTGGGGTTCACTGTGGCCGGCTGTTTTTCGGTCTTCTTGCGCTACGAAATCATTGGCACCGGCTACCTGCCCCGGGGGGCGGTAACTGTTCTGTTGGCCCTGATTTTTGCCAACGCCGGAGTGCGCTGGCTGGCCCGCCGGTTCCGCTTGACGCGGACGGAACTGCTGCTCATCTTCTGCATGTTGCTGGCCATGGCCGCCATTCCGGGGCAGGAATACGCCCAGCATGTCTATCTGGACATCGCCGGCCTGGTCTACTACGCCGATGGCACTATCGCCCCGCCGCGCCTCTACATGCAACACGTTCCCCCCTGGCTGGTGCCCGATACGGACCGTGAGGCGCCGGTCATCAAGCGATTTTTCGAGGGCCTGCGGGAAGGTGACCCGGTGCCCTACCGCGGCTGGCTGGTGCCCTTGGTGATTTGGACGCCCTACTACCTGGCGCTCTACTGGACGATTGTCTGCCTCGCTGCCCTGCTGGCCCGGCACTGGGAGGAGCGGGAGAAACTCCTTTATCCCCTCATGCAGGTGCCCCGGGACCTGGTGGAAACCGAGGGCGAGCGCATGTCCCCGCTGCTGAAGAACAAGTTGATGTGGGGCTGTTTTGCCTTCAGTTGCCTGCTGTACATCTTGCGCGGACTGCACAGTTACTATCCTGCCGTGCCGGACATCAACCTGCAGCGGACGACGGAACAGTTGTTCCCCAGCGGCCCGGCGGCGGTGGCCTTTAACCGACGGCCTCTACATTTCTACCCGGAAATGGTCGGCATTGCCTACCTGCTGACCGCCGAGGTGGGGTTCAGTCTGTGGTTTTTTTATTTCCTGCGCCTCATCGAAACCTACATCCGAGCGATGTTCAGTCTAACTCCGACCGACGCTCCTTTTTTTCAGTTCCAAACGGCAGGGGGCTACATCGTGCTGGCCTTGGCGGTGCTCTACACCGCCCGGGCCCACTTGGCCGATTTGCTGTGGGCCACTTTCACCCGCCGCCGGGTAAAGGAGGGCAACAATCCTCTGGCCTACCGCACCGCAGTATTGGGTTTCCTGGGCGGGTTGATATTCATCTGGGTCTGGTGCCACAGCATCGGCATCAGCCTGACCTGGGCAGTGGTGATGTTTCTGCTGTTCCCGCTGGTGACCCTGGTCGTCGCCCGGGTGGTGTGCGAGGCGGGGATGTTCATCTACTCCTCCCCCTTTCGGCTCAACGAATTGCTGTTCGAGGTTATCGGCACGCCGACCCTCGGGCCGCGCAACGTGACTTTGATGACCGCGGTAAGTTGGATTCAAATCCGCAGCACCGCCACCCAATCCCTGCCCTACCAGTTGGAGGCTTTCAAACTGGCGGCGGAAACGAACCTTAAACGGCGGCAATTGACCTGGGCCATGTTGGCGGCAATTGTGGCTGCGGTTTTGACCTGCCATGTTACTTCCCTCTACGTGGTGTACCATGCCGGCCTGGGCAAACTCTCCTGGTGGGCCAGCGGAGCCGCCCGCCACACGGTGCGCAAGTTGGTAGGCTACTTGGAAAATCCCACGGAGATGACCGGCGAGGACTGGTTTGCTTTGGGGCTGGGTGGGGCCCTTACCCTGTTCTTAGTGTTCATGCGGCTGCGGTTCATCTGGTGGCCTCTGACACCGCTGGGTTTTGTGGCCTGGTATGGCTGGCCCATTGACCGCTATGCCCTCTCTATTTTCCTGGGCTGGCTGATTAAGGTGCTGGTACTGCGCTTCGGCGGCTTCCGCGTTTTCCAACGTCTCCGCCCAGGCGCCTTTGGCCTCATCTTGGGCATTTGCTTTATCCTCACCTTTTGGATGGTCTTTCACTTTTTCGTCCCCGGTCCGCCGTTGATTATCGAGTGAGGGCCTGTCCGCGCTTTGTCAATTCCGCTCAGGTGGGATAAAATCAGGATGCAGGATGGCGGACAATCAACTAACACCCATGATGAAAAGCCTGTGGCAATGGTGGAGGGGAGAAACGTTCACCAATGAGTGTCAAACGTTGTTCACTATTCACCCTCTGTAGCCTGGTGTTGCTTCAGGCAGGGGCATTACCAAAGGAGGAAAAAGTGGCAATTTTCGACCAGTCCGCTCCGGTTAAGGATGGGCGGATTACGACCCTGCGGCACGAGAAGCAGACGTATTCCTTCCCAACCTACCGGACGAAGGAGGAATGGCTGGCCCGGGCGAAAGAACTGCGCCAGCACATTCTGGTCAGCACGGGGCTCTGGCCGTTGCCGGAGAAAACCCCGCTGAATGCTCACCTCTTTGGCCGTGTAGAGCGGGAGGGCTACACGGTGGAAAAGGTCTATTTCGAGAGTTACCCCGGCTTTTTCGTGACCGGCAATCTCTACCGCCCCCGCGGGAAACCAGGCCCCTTCCCCGGCCTCCTCAGTCCCCATGGGCACTGGAGGGACGGACGGCTGCACAACGACGAACGGGGTTCGGTCCCCGGACGCTGCATTAACTTCGCCCGGCAGGGTTATGTGGTTTTCTCCTACGACATGGTCGGCTACAACGACAGCCGCCAAATCGGCCACCACTACGGCGGGCCAGGGGAGAACTTGTGGGGTTTGAGTCTGATGGGACTGCAACTGTGGAACAGCATCCGGGCGGTGGATTTCCTCTGCTCCCTGCCGGATGTGGACGCAGAGCGCATTGCTTGTACTGGGGCCTCCGGCGGGGGCACGCAGACGTTCATGCTCATGGCCGTGGACGAGCGGGTGCGGGTGGCGGCTCCGGTCAACATGATTTCGGCCCACTTTCAGGGCGGCTGTCTGTGCGAAAACGCTCCCAATCTGCGGGTGCACACCTTCAACGTTGAAATCGCTGCCCTAATGGCCCCCCGCCCGCTCCTGTTGGTATCCTGCACGGGCGACTGGACGAAAAACACCCCTCGGGTGGAGTTCCCGGCCATTCAGAGCATCTATCGCCTCTTTGACGCCGAGGACAAAGTCCACTGGGTACAGTTCGCGGCGGAACACAACTACAACCGCGACAGTCGGGAAGCGGTTTACGCCTGGTTTGGCCGCTGGCTGTTGGGCATCACGGATGCCACTCGCCTGCGGGAGCAGCCGTTTGAGGTGGAAAAGAGGGAAGACCTGCTGGTGTTCGCTGACCGGGACCTGCCGGAGGAGGCCTTGGATGCGGAAGGGTTGACCCGTTCACGTATTGCCGCCGCGAAACAACAGTTGGCGGCCCTCAAGCCGCGAGATGTGGCGGGCCTGAACCGCTTTCGGGAGGTGATGGAACCGGCTTTGCGGCACACCTTGGGCGCGGCCTGGCCCTGTCCGGAGGCCTTGGTGGTGGAAACCAGGGGCCGCCTGGAACGGCCCGCTTTCGCGGTCGAACGGCTGCAGTTGGGGCGAAGGAACCAGGGGGATGCCATCCCGGCCCTGCTGTACTTTCCCTCGGAGCACCCGGCTCCCACGGCGGGGGTGTTAGTGGTACATCCCCAGGGCAAGGCTGCGCTGGCGGACCTGGCCCGAGGTCTACCGGGCCCGCTGGTACAGCGGCTGCTGCAGCAGGGCTGGATGGTGCTGACCATAGATTGTTTCCTGACGGGCGAGTATCTCAACCTGCCCCCGGAGGCCAGACGCGACTCCAAGGCCAAGTTCTTCACCACCTACAACCTCACCGACACCGCCCTGCGGGTGCAGGACATCCTCACCAGCCTGGCCTACCTGCGGAGCCGGAAAGACACGGCAACGGTGTACCTCGTGGGGTTAGAGGAAGCCGGGCTGTGGTGCCTGTTAGCGCGAGGTTTGGCCCCAGAGGTGGCGCGGACGGTGGTGGACGGGGCTGCCTTCGACACCACCAACGACGACCTTTTCCTTCAGAAACTTTTCGTCCCCGGCCTGCGGCGGGCCGGCGACTTTCGCACCGCGGCCACTCTCACCGCCCCGCAGCCGCTCTTCCTCCACCACACCGAGGGGGTGTTCCAGACCGACTGGATGGTTGACGTGTACCGGGCCGCAGGCGCAGAAAGCAACCTCAGAATTGAAAGGGGAAAGGCCACCGAGGAGCAAATAGTGAACTGGCTGGCAGAGAAAGGGTAAACTCTCGTATCTTCATCCCGGAGAACGTGAGCAGGGGGGAGAGCCAATTGAGTAGGGACAGATGGCTTTCCCGGTCCCTTGACGATGCTGCCGGTCACGAGGTTTCGCTGGGGGGCTGGCTCAAGCCCGCTTCCCCACCTTTTCCTAACCTTTGGAGGGAACGAACGCTCTCTTTGGCTACGAACCCGGCCAAAATGACCAGGATGAGGGACAAGGTGGCCAAGGTCCATTGGGGCCCGGCTGGGTTGGTCGTGAACTTGTAACTTTGGAATATCAAGGCCCCGATGGTGGTGAGGAGCATGAACATCCCCGGCCCCAAGGAGTACAGAGAAGGTCTCCTTACGCCCACTAAGTAACAGGACACCACTAACAGGGCCAGGGCGGCCATAAGTTGGTTGGCGGAGCCGAAGACCGGCCACACGATTTTGTAGGAATTGGTGGCTCCCAGGAAGGCCGCCGGAATGAGGACCAAGACTCCGGCCACCCACCGATTGCGCAACAGCGGATGCCAATGGCCGCACAGTTCCACCAGCACGAACCGGGCCAGACGAGTGCAGGTGTCCAGACTGGTCAAGACGAAGGTCTTCAGCATAATCATACCGAAAAGGGTAGCAGCAGTGAAGCCCACCAGCGGCAGTCCCCTGCCTACCAAACGTCCGTAGCCCCGGGCAAAGGCTACCAAGGGCCCTGGGCCGCCCGGCTTTACCAGTTCGGAGAGCACATCGTTCGTCGCGATGCCCATTCCCCCGCTCCAGTACAGCCCCGCCCCCACGGCCAGCAGGGCCAACACCCCCAGGGCCGACTCCCATAGCATCGCTCCGTAACCGATGAACCGAGCCTCCGTCTCTTGGTTCAACTGTTTAACCGTGGTGCCGCTGGAAACCAGGGAGTGAAACCCCGAAACCGCTCCACAGGCCGTTATCACAAACAGCATCGGCCAGAGCAGAAGCCCCTGTCCCGGCTCGCGGAAACTGGTAAAAAAGGGGGCCTGCATCGCCTGGCCGGCAGCCAGAACCCCCACATAGCCCAGAAAGAGGCCGATGAACAGTTTGTAGGTGTTGATGTAATCCCGGGGCTGGAGGAGCAGCCACACGGGAAGGGCCGAGGCAAACAGACAGTAGGCCATGAGCATCCAGAACCAGAACATCACCTGGCGGTTTTCCTCCTGAGCCACAGCCTTTTGATAGGCCTCCGGGAGGGCCCAATTCTCTTCAATGCTCCTTATCAGCACGCTGGCCGAGGGCCCCTCCTCCCGGAAAGGAAGGCTCTCCACCTGACGGCGGATGGTGTCCAAGGGATACCTCTCTGCCAAAGCCTGCGCTTCCCTGGAGGAAATCCCCCTCTCCTCCAGCGCCTGTACGGCCTGGGCCAGGGCCTGCCGGCCCGCGGTCAACTCGGGCCGCAATACTTCGCTGGGCAGCCAAAGGGGATGCAGATAGCCCAGATAAATTGCCCCAAACATCATTAGCACGGCAATGGGAGTGCTGACGGCCAGACTTACTCCCCGCACATAGGCCAACCAGCCGAAGAAAATGGCGATTAGGATGAGGGAGAAAGTAGGCACTACCACTTCCGGCTGCTTAATCAAGGTCTTAGCCGCCACTACCCCAAAGACCGCGATGACCAAAATGAGGGCCAACAACAGGAAAAGGGAGAAAACCGTACGGGCCGTCCGGCCCATGACCCGTTCCGAAAGTTCCCCAATGGAAACGCCCCGGTTGCGGGCCGAAACCATTAAGGTCAGATAGTCGTGGAGGCCCCCAATGAACATCCCCCCTAAAATGACCCAGGCCAGCACCGCTCCCCAACCCCAGGCGGCTACGGCCAGTATCGGGCCCACGATGGGCCCAGCCCCGGCGATGGAGGAAAAATGGTGACCAAACAGGAGTATCTTCTTCGCCGGGTAGAAATCCACCCCGTCGTATTGGGCATGGGCAGGCGTTTCGCGCGCCGGGTCCGGCTGGACAAGGTGCTTCTCAATGAACCCTCCATACCATCGGTATCCGCAGTAGAGCACCAGTAAAGTTACTAACGCAATAAAAGCCGAATTCATCCTTGAGCCTCCTCCGGGGATTCAACTTCGCCGCCATTCCCACCGCACTTCCGCGGCGGTGAACTCCAGGGGCACGGCTATTACCTCGCCGATTCCTTCTGTGGCGGGCAGGTACACGAACACCGTGCCTTGCGCACCTGGGGCCCGCCGGGCCAGGCCGGAGAGGGTCTCGCCGTCCCAGCGCACTTCCCTCAATTCCACCCCGCCCTGAGTTAGATGCATATCCGTGGACAGCACCCAGGGATGGGCTAAAGGGCGGCGAATCCGCAGCAGTTGGGTGGTGTGAGGGGCCAAGGTCACGGTCACCCGCCGGCGGAACAGCCCCCGCAGTTCCCGGCTCCAATGTTCCCACACCAGGTAATCGGCGTCGGCATCCAGTCTCAGAGCGGCGAAATCCACGCTCAGGGTGCGTTCTTCCCCTGTCCAGTTGAACAGGGCCACCACCTGCCAGGCGTCCCAATCGGTTTCCACCGGCAGGGCCCACACCGCCGGCAGGTCTTCGATGAACAGGTCCACTGGCCGCGCTGCCACTCCATAGGTGGGCAGGCATTGGAGCAGCAGGGCTTCGCGGTCGGAATCCAGGACCCGCAAATCGTCTCCCGAAAGCACTGCCCCACCGCTCAGGGCCACTATCGTAGCCCGGATTTTGGCCTCCTCATAGCCCCGCTTGAGGGCCTCTGCAAACTCCGTCGCGGTGCGGAACCGCGCCGGGGTGTGCCGCTCGCGGTCGCTGAGCACCAGACTATCCGGGTCATTCACCCAAAAGCGGCGGTGTTGATACCAGCGGGCGGCAATGCCACGGGCCTTCTGGGCCAACTCTCGCAAGTCCCCGTGCAGGTTACCTATGTCCCGCTCCACCCGCATGGAATCCACGTAGCCCAGACACAGGTTGGTTGGGCCAGAGCATCCCTGGAAGTGCGCCTCCGGCCCGGCTCCTTCCCGCATGGCCGCCAGGGCCAACCGCAGGGGCTGCGGGCCGGGCGGCACCGTAGGGTCATGCCGGCGTATTTCCCGGCGCGCGGCCGGGCCGAGGAAGTCGTTCTTGAAGAACCGATAGCCAGCCTGCCGCAACTGGGCAAACGTCCGCCGTAGCCAGGCTCGCACCTGGGGACGGGTCGCATCGGGCACATAGGTTTTAACTGGCGGCGGCAGACACATCCACCACTCAAAACCGACCCAGGGTTGGCCCTTCGGGTCACGTACCATCCAGTCGGGGTGTTCCTGAAAGAGGGGCGCCGGTTCGCATACTGCTAATGGCGCCACCCACAGCGCGGGAATCAATCCCGCGGCCTCTATTTGCCGGGCCAAGTTGGCCATGCCGACGGGGAACCGCTGGTTGCTCCGCTCCCACTCTCCCAGGTAGTCTCGCCACTCCCAACCGTGGTCAATGAGCAGATAGCGCGCTCCGTAGGGAGCGTACTTTTCGGCCAGTATTTGGGCCGTCTCCCGAACGATGTCCTCGGTTAAAGTCACCCGATGACCATACCAGGAGCACCAGCCCAGCGGGATGTCCTCGCGGGCAAAGGGTCGCAGGCCGTTTTCCTGGGCCACGAGGTCGCCGTAGGCTTCCAGCATAGCGTGCGGGTCGGCGCCCAGGCCGATGACTACTCGGTCGGTCGCCACGCTGCGGCCGGGTTTCAAAACCAGCCCGGCGAAGTCCTGCCAGACCTGCCATTCTTCCACCGCTTCCTCCGCGAAACTGAGCCGCGCCTCCACCAAGGGCAGGGCCTGAGTGAAAGAGAGAAAGGCCGTCAGCAGGGCATAGCCGGAACTGGGCTGGTAGAGCAGGGCGATGCCGCCGGGGGCTTGGTGCCGCCCTTCGGCACTGGTCAGGGCCCGGCTGCCGGTGAAGCCTCCCTGGCCGCCGGAGTCCAGATAAATTCGGGCCTCGGTGGGATAGCCAGCCAGACTTATCCGGCCGTTAATGCTGCAGGGGGACAGGCGACCCAATCGCAGGGATTCCGTGGACGAATTGTTGGTCACTTGCGCCCGCAGGGCCACTACGGGCAAATGGGAATAAAAGGTTATCTCCCAGGTGAGGATGACTTTGTCGCTGCGCCGCCACCACCGAAGAACGCGCCGCCAGCCCATACCCAGGGCATCTTCTACCTCTTCCTCCTGCGCTTGGCAGGGGCCAGCCCCACTGATGAAAACCCCGTCCACCTCCGCCCAGGAGGCGATGCGGGTCACCTGAGCCGGAGGGGTAGCCCGAAGGACGAGGTCTAAACTCTGGTCCTCCTGGGTTTGGCAAACGTACCAGGCGGTTTCAAAATCTGGGGGCAAGTAGTCCGTTCTGACCATCACTGGAACCTCGGAATGAAAGCCCGCCTCAGCGGGCGGTCAGTGTCCACGAAGAACAGGTTCAAAATGGTGTACTTGGGGCCGTGCTGGGGATACAGGCCAACTTTGTGCCGTCCCGAATTTTTGGGCAGGCGCACCTCAAAGGCCAATTCCCGTTCCGGTCCGATGTTCACGGACTCCAACATCGTCCCATCCAAGGCTACTCGCACCACCTTGACGTCCGCCAGCACCCGTCCCTTCCCCCGCAGTAGGTAACTGGTCACCGTTACCCCCTGTAAATGGATGGTCTGCATGATGATGCGCTTGCTATTCTGCTCTTCCTCCATCGCCTGCGACAGAGGGACGTCGGTGTCCAGGCTGATGGTGTAACTGACCAGCGTATCCGCCGCTAACTGGATTTTGTACTGGCCCGTTTCCTCCCGGAAATCCTGCTGGTAGTGTACCTGTCCCTCGGCGCGCGGGGTGTAACTGCGGCTGTACTCTCCGTTAATCCATACGTCAATTTGCTTGGCGGTGGTGGTGAAATCGCAAGTGAGGCGATAATAGTTCTCTTTCACCTCTTGCAACGTAACCCGGTGGAACTGATAGTGATTAAGGGCGAACAGTTGAGTGGCATAATATTTGCCTTTCCGTCCCACCACCCCCACGCCCAAACGGGTGTATTCGGCACTGAAGATGTTCTGCCGGTGGGTGGGGCTCTCCAACCAGCCGGCCATCAACTTTTGGCAGAGTTCCTGGGGGGTAAGGGAGCGGGAACTTTCACCCTGGGCAATGTTCTCGCCCACCACGGCTTCCCAGTTGCCGGCCAAATAGGCGCGGATGGGGGGCCAGGCCCATTGGGAACGGGGGGAGACATGGGAAAAATAGCCCAGTTCCAGCATTTCCGCGCTGTGCTGTCGGGCGGCCACCCGCAGCGTGGGGTCGAAGGTCAGCGGCGGTAGGCCATGCTGCCGCCGTATCTCGTTAGTGCGCTGGAAAATGAGTTTTTCTGCCTCCCACAGGCCGGGAAAATGTTCCTCTCGCCACCAAGGTTGGAGTAAAACGCCCGACGGCGATTGAGCCTGGACCAAGGCCGCTGCAAATAGCCATACGCCCCACGCCAGCAGCCCTCTTTTCCGTCTATAACCGTTCAAGGGGAGAATTCACCATCCCAGGCTGACGTAGGCCCGCGCCACCTGCAAGTCGTCGCCTTGGAACCCATAGGAGAGGCTGGCGTGCAGTCGGGTGGCCAGCCGCTGCATGAGGGTAACCAAAATGACTGGCTCGGGGTCGGTGGTGCCCACAGTGGTGTCCACACTGGCCTGTAGGTCGTAGTAGCGCAGGTCTAAGGGCACATCC
>DTZQ01000711.1 GCA_012961305.1 Armatimonadota bacterium
CGCGCAAGCCAGAGGCGCTAATCACCGCCACCACTTCGACCGGAGCCATCTCCCCCAGCGCCTGGCGTGCGGCTTCGTATCCTCCCCGGGCGAAGTAATCCTCAATTTTCTCTGGGTCAATTTGCCCGCAGTTCTCCAGGACAATACGCTGTTGCGGTCCCATAGGTCTCACCGTCCTTTTGTCGAACTCCCCGCCAAACCTTGCCCCTACTCTCAGTAGCGGGCCAGAATTTCCCGCACTTTCTCCTTCGTCAGGTGGCCGTACACTTCCTCGTTAATCATCATGACTGGGGCTTCATCGCAAAACCCCAGACAACTAACGGTTTCCAGGGTGAACTTGCCATCCGGGGTAGTTTCCCCCACTCCCAGGTTCAGTTCTTGTTGCAAGGTCTCCAAAAGGGAAGCCGCCCCTTCCAGGTGGCAGGGGCCGCTTTCACAGACCCGAATGACGTACCGACCCCGGGGCTGAAGGCTGAACAGAGAGTAAAAAGTGGCTACCCCGTACACTTCACTGTACGTCATTCCCGTCCGCGCCGCAATTTCCCGCAATTGGTCCTCGCTGAGGTAGTTAAACCCACTCTCGCGCTGGGCTTGATGCAGAAGGGCAAGGACATCTGCTCTCGCTTGCATGTCCATCTTTTCGTCCTTTCGGAGGCAGGGTTGGAGCAAGGGGCTCCTCAAGTTTTTACTCGGCGGAACTCACTGCTGCAATCAGGGCTTGGGCCTTGTCCAGGGTCTCCTCGTATTCCGCCTCGGGGTCAGAATCGGCCACAATCCCGCCCCCTACCTGGAAGTAGGCCTGACCGTCCTTTAAGATGAAAGTGCGAATAACGATGCTCAAATCCACCTCGCCAGTGAAACTCAGGTAGCCGATGGAACCCGTGTACACCCCCCGTTGGGTGGGTTCCAATTCATCAATGATTTCCATGGAGCGGATTTTGGGCGCGCCGGTAATGGAACCGCCGGGGAACATAGCCCGCAGAAGGGCCACCCGGTCGTATTGGGGCGCGAGGGTGCCCTCCACAGTAGAGGTCAGGTGAAAGACGGTGGGATAGGTTTCCAAAATCTCGAACTCGCTTACCCGCACCGAACCAATCTCTGCCACTCGGCCCAAATCGTTGCGCTCCAAATCCACTATCATCAAGTGTTCGGCCCGGTCTTTTTCGCTGGCCCGCAACTCCCTGGCCAAGGCTGCGTCTTCCCTCGGCGTTCGCCCCCGGGGGCGAGTGCCTTTAATGGGCCGGGTCTGCATCCGTCGGGTGGCCGCAAAATAGCGCAGAAATCGTTCCGGCGAAGCGCTGGCAATGATTCCATCCTCTCCCAGGTTCAAATAAGCCGCAAAAGGAGCCGGATTGATGGTGCGCAGCCGATAGTAGAGTTGGTAGGGAGGCACCCGCAGTTCCGCACAGAGCCGTTGGGAGAGGTTAACCTGATAAATGTCCCCGGCTGCGATATATTCCTTAGCCCGCTCGATGGCCCGCAGGTAATCCGGCTTGGTGAAATTGGAGGAAATTTCCACTCCCGTTGGGTCGGCATTCGTGGACGATGAGGCAGGGGAGCGGCGAGGCGAGGGAGGGTCGAACTGGCCCAGGAACTGCTGAATCTGCTCTCGGACCTCGCGCAGCCGGATCGCGGCCCGCTTGAGGCGCGCCGGACCCTGCGCGGGGAAACCACAAGAGGCCAGATAAGTTTTTTCCTGCAAGTGGTCCACGATGAGCACCACATCGTAGAAGCCTAAGACGTAGTCCGGCAGGCGCAAGTCGTCCACCGTAGTGCGGGGCAACTGTTCGATGAACCGCCCCAGGTCATAAGCGAGGTAGCCCACCGCCCCTCCCAGCAACGGGGGAACCCCCTGGGATGAGGGATGCGTTCCCATCCCAGCGGGCAGGGTGTACTCATTCAGCAGTTCTTGCAGCGCTTCCCAGGGGTCGCCCTGTGAGCGCAAAACCTGTCCTTCTTGGCGCATTTCGATGTGTCCGTCTTTGCTCCACAGCACCAGGAAGGGGTCCCAGCCGAGGAAGGAATAGCGGCCCAGTTTGGCCGAAACCATCCCGCTGTCCAGAAAGAAACTGTAAGGCCGCTCAGCCACCGCCGAGAAGAACGCCGCCACCGGCACGGACAGGTCTATTTCCTCCCACCCAACTACGGAGTTCACGGTTCCAAAGCCTTCACTAATTGGGTCAACGTCCAGTTTATTGGCGTGGGTACGCCCAATTTTTCCCCCTCGGCCACAATGGCTCCATTGAGGTAATCAACTTCCGTCTGCCGGCCCCGCTGGAGGTCTTGCAGCATGGAATTTAGGTTCTGGGCTGTAGCCTTACACACCGACTTCACTTTGGCCACGGCCTCCGCGGCGGTGAAAGACAAACCCTCGGCCTGGGCTACCTGAACGGCCTCGGTTACTGCAGCTTCCAGCACTCGTTCCGTGGCCGGGTGTTCGATTAACTGGCCATTGCGCCACTGGAGAACGGCGGCCAGGGCATTGATGCCCACGTTGACCAGGAGTTTGCCCCACAGCACGGGGCGGATGTCCTCCACGGCTCGAGTTTCGATGCCCGCCGCGGTGAACAGGTCAGCAAGGTGCTCCACCCGCGAGGTGAGGCCACCTCGGGCCTCGCCAATGACCGTTTCCCCCCGCCCGGCGTGGCGAACATGTCCCACGCCCAGCCGGGTGGCTCCATGGGCAGTCACTCCGCCTAAGGTCCGCTCTGCACCGACGAAGGCGCTGACGGTTTCCACATTGCCCAGGCCGTTTTGCAGGGTTAGCACGACCGCTTGCTCCTTGAGCCAGGCAGCAACGGTTTGCACCGCCGTCTGGGTGTCATAGGCTTTTACTGCCAGGAGCACCAGGTCGGCCTCCTGCACGTCCTGCGGATTGGCCGTTGCGGCTACGGTTACCCTGCGGGAACCACCCAGTCCTTCCAGGCGAAGGCCTTCCCGCCGAAGGTGTTCTGCCTCCTCGGGCCGTTTGGTGAGCAGGGTCACCCGTCGGCCCGCTTCGGCTAACAGCCCGGCGAAGAGACATCCCATCGCCCCAGCCCCGATAATAGCTATGTGTTCCATTTGGCTTGTGGTTAGAGAGCCGGTTATAACTTTTAGAGTAACTACTCAGCCGGTTCAACATGATTGA
>DTZQ01000712.1 GCA_012961305.1 Armatimonadota bacterium
GCCATGACCGCTACCGCCCCGGCTTCCTCGGCAATTTGGGCCTGCTCGGCGTTGGTCACGTCCATGATGACCCCGCCCTTTAACATTTCGGCCAGGCCTACTTTGGCTCGCCAAGTCGCTTTATCTACCATGGCTGTCACCTCCCATCTAAATCTCCCGCCGCCCCTCCAGGGCCCGCACAATCGTTACCCGGTCGGCATAGTCCAAATCGCCGCCCACCGGCAGCCCCAGCGCCAAGCGCGTCGTTTTTACCCCTAAGGGTTTGAGCAGTTTGGCAATGTACAGGGCCGTAGCATCCCCTTCCACTACGGGGTTAGTGGCCAGAATTACCTCCCGCACGGTGTTATTCTTCACCCGCTCCACCAGTTCCCGAATGCGGATGTCCTCTGGGCCGATGCCCTCGGCCGGGGAGAGCAGTCCCTGCAGGACGTGGTACACTCCTCGATACTCGCCCGTGTTCTCAATGGCCATCAGGTCGCGAGAATCGGCCACAACGCAAATGGTAGTCCAGTCCCGCCGCTCCTCCTGGCACACCGGACAGAGTTCCTCTACCGAAAAATTGAAGCAGAGAGAACAAGTCCTGATTTTCTCGGTGACTTCCAGGAGGGCCTCCGCCAGGTGCCGAACCTGTTCCGAGGGTGCTTGGACCAGATAAAGGGCCAACCGCTGGGCTGACTTGGGTCCAATGGTAGGCAGGCGTTCCAACTCCTCAATCAGCCGCGCTAAGGGCGGCGCGTAGTACAACATTTCCTTCCCCAGACTACAACAACCCCGGCGGCAGGCCCAAATCGCCGGCCACCCGCTGCATTCGTTCCGTGTAGCGATTTTGGGCCTGCTCCATGACCTCCCGGACGGCGGCGACAATCATATCCTCCAACATCTCCAAATCCTCCAGGTCCACCGCCTCCGGGTCAATTTTCACCTCCAACAACTCCCCGGTGCCCGTGGCCACTGCTTTTACGGCCCCACCCCCGGCCGTGGCCTCCACCCGCTCCCCTTCCAATTCCTCCTGTACCCGGAGCACGTCCTCCTGCACCTTGCGCAACTGCTTCATCATCTTACCCCAACCGCCACCTAATTTCATGGGTTACCTCCTAAGTTATTCCCGCTTTCCAACTTAGTTCAAAACACCGCTAACGCCCGCTTCAGACAGGCTTGCACGTTCCCCCAATCCCGGTCGGAGAGGTGCCCAATCCAAACGGCTTCGGTACTGGGAAGGGTTACGAGGAAAGAACGGAAGGCAGACGGATAGCGTAAACCCGCTACTTGCCAATCTTGCAGGATGTAATCAGTGGGGGCCGTGGCATCTGCTATTTTAGTAGTCAATAATCCAGCAATTACGTCGGGACGGTGCGTATGATACAAGTCACTGGAAATTACAACTGCTGGACGCCGCTTAACACCTTCCACACCGGGAAAGTCTAAGATGACGACATCACCTGCTTCAAACATCACTTTTTCCCTCCGATTCTTCGCCAAAACTTTGCGCTGCATACCGCAGTGAGGCGATAGTAATATCCCGCATGTCCTCCTCACTCCACTCCTCACTGTAGTCCACCAGGGCCAACGGAGGAATGTCGTTCAAAATCATCGTGGCCAACCGCAGCCGCTCTGCCACCGGCAACGGCTTGACTAATTGGGCATACACTTCTTCGGCTGTTGCTGCCATGTCAAAGTTACCTCCTAAGAGGGGTTTCCAGAACCTGGGAGCCGGGAAAGTGCCGCACCACTTGCGCAATGGCCTGCTCCAGGCTCAGCGATTCCTCCCCGGCCTCAGCGACGCCCGGGTTGTCAGTTTCCAACAGCAGGTATTGCACCCGCAGGGGCCGTCCAAAAGCCTCCTCTACCGCCTGCTCAATCACCGTGCGGTGCTCTGGGTCTTCTGCCCAGTTGAGCCGCCGAGAATGTTCCGGTCGGAAACCAACCCTAAGCACCTGCTCATCACAGGAGAGGGGAACTGCATCCATAATTAACGTAAAAGTGGGCATCCGGCGTTCCTTTACCGTCTCCAAAACTTGCGCCCATTGCTGGGAAGGTTCTTCCTCGGCGGAGACCGCCTCCCAGGGCGAGGGTTCGGTCGCCGGCGCGGGAGCGAAAACCACTCCCCCCTCAGCCGCCTCTGGTGCTTCCTGCGAGGGGGAAATAACACCCGCTTCTCTAACCTCCGGCTGCAGGTCCCGACTGGTTAAAGTGATTACGGCCAACTCCAACACCAGGCGGGGCTGGGGACTCCAGCGCAGGTCTTTGTCCGCCTTGGCCCAGGTTTCGATAATGTGCAACAGGCGTTCGGGGGTGAACTTCGCCGCCTGCTCCCTTAGGCGCTGGCGCATTTCCGCGGAAAAAGCGGCCAACTGCTCCGAGGCACAGTTCAACCGCGTTAACAGCAAGTTGCGGAAATGCTGAAGGGTTTCGGCTATCAAATGCCGCGCTTCTTTTCCCGCATCTATTAGTTCATCCAGCAGCCGCAGGCCCCTCGCCGTATCGTAGGCTGCCAGCACCTCCCCCAACTGGAAGAGGACGTCCGCTTCCAAAGTGCCCAGCACCTTTTGCACGTCCGCGGCCGTGATGTGCTCCCGCCCGTAGGCGACCATCTGGTCGAGAATGCTCAGGGCATCCCGCACGCTGCCCTCGGCCGCCCGGGCGATGGCCCACAGGGCCGCGTCTTCCACCGTGAGGTGCTCCTGTTGGGAGACGTAGCGGAGCCGTTGGACTATCGCCTCCAGGGAGACGTTGTGGAAGTCGAACCGCTGACAGCGAGACATGATGGTGGGCAGGATGCGGTGGGGTTCCGTAGTGACCAAAATGAAGATGACATGAGCAGGAGGTTCCTCTAAGGTCTTAAGCAGGGCATTGGCCGCGGCCGTATAGGCCCCCACCCCCCCGATTTGATGGGCTTCATCCAAGATAACCACTTTGTAGCGGGCTAAGGTGGGGACGTACTGGACACTCTCCCGCAGTTCGCGAATATCGTCAATGTTACCCCGGGAGGCGGCGTCCAACTCAATTACATCCACCGCCTGCCCGGCGGCGATGAGGCGGCACATCTCACATTCGCCGCAGGGGGTAGGGGTAGGGCCCTGCTCACAGTTCAGGGCTTTGGCCAGGATGCGCGCCGCCGTAGTTTTGCCCACCCCCCGGGGGCCGCAAAACAAATACGCCTGAGCCGTGCGTCCGAGACGAAGGGCATTCTGCAGTGTCTGGGCGACGTGTTCCTGACCCACTAACTCTTCAAACCGCTGGGGCCGATATTTCCGAAAAAGGCAAACATAGGGCATACCCGTTCTCCCCCCACGCTGCCAATTCAGACCCTTCTTAAGATGTAGAAGCCTTCTGCGTTAAGAAAGTATCTTTTGCCAGGTTCGGGGAAAACCACATCCGGTCTGAGGCACCCGTGGCGAGGTTAGGGAAACGGGACTGTACCCCCATCGTCGAAGTTTCTCTCCGCTGCGTTACCCCCGTCGCCGGCTCCGACTGGGGGAACCTGCGGCCCCCGGAAACAACCACTTATTGCTGCTGCCTTCCGGCCCTGACAAGGTTCGTGGCCTTCCGGTGCGCAGGGCCCAGTCCTCAACACCACGTGCGCAGGTCAGACCAACGGATTGAAACCCCTCAGATGGGCTTTCGACCCCGCGTAAAGCGGTTTTCGGGTGCAGGGAACCGCTAACTCCCCGTCTAAGTACAGTCCCGTTTCTGGCGGAGAGGGTGGGATTCGAACCCACGAACGAGTTTCCCCGTTGCTGGTTTTCAAGACC
>DTZQ01000713.1 GCA_012961305.1 Armatimonadota bacterium
CTCCGCCCTCAGTCCTCAGTACTGGTGAAGGAGGGGAGTAAGGGCGGAGTAACTACCCGCCCTTAAAAAAGGCGATTGCTCTTTTTCCCCCTAAGGCCCCTAAATTTGGTATTGAAATCCTGCTGTTTTTGTGGTATGATGACCATCAATAGGGGTTATCCCGTCAAGGGCTTAATTCCAAAGGGGGAGGAACGGAAATGGGAAAAGTAGTTGAGAAGATAAAGGTCATAAATGTCTTCGAGCCAGATAAAGTGATTGAAATCGAGGTTGTGATTGACACGGGCGCTACAATGCTCGTTCTACCTCAAAATATCGTTGATGAACTAAATTTAAGAAAGATGAGGGAAGTAAAAGTAAGATACGCAAACAACAAAACGGAAATTAAATCAATCTACGGGGTAGTAACCGTAGAAATGTGTGGTAGAGCGGGCGAATTCAATGTTTTGGCAGAACCGGAAGGTGCTCAACCTCTCGTAGGACAAATAATACTTGAGCAGTTAGACCTTATAGTTGACCCAAGCACAAGAAAAGTTATCCCTAATCCAAGGTCACCGGAAATGCCTATGGTGGAGATACTCTCTGCACCGGCGTATAACGGCGGTTATACGTAATTGGCTGCTTGGAAATTAAACGCGGATGATTAAGTTTGACTACTGACAGGAACGGCTGAGGAGGGAAGAAATAATGACTCTTATCAGAGATGGGGAGGTAATGGGATGAAGGACAAACAGACCCTAAGTCGGCGTGAGTTTCTGCACCAATCCCTTTTGGGGGCTGGAGCCATGACCTTCGCTTCCCATTTGCGAGCGAGGACCGCGCCCAGGAGTGGCGATAGGATGAACGTGTTGTTCATTGCCATCGAAGACCTTAACGACTGGATTGGGTGTCTCGGTGGCCATCCCCAGGCTAAGACGCCCAACATAGACCACGTCGCCGACCTGGGCGTTCTCTTCACCCATGCCTACTGCGCGGCACCGGCCTGCGGCCCTTCCCGCGCTGCTCTCCTTACGGGCCTGCGTCCCTCCACCAGCGGAAACTACAAAAACAGGGATTCCTTCGCTCGCAACCGGGTCTTGAGCCGGGCTGTCACCCTCCCGGAATACTTCCGGCGGAATGGGTACTACACGCTGGGCACGGGCAAAATCTTCCACGGGACGCACTTTAGGGAACTTCGGGCGGCAGGCTGGGACGAATACTGGCCCTCCAAAAACCAGGCCCACCCCCCAAGCCTCAAGCCCACGTATGCGCCTCTCCCCCTCAACGGCATTCCCCAAGCCGCCCATTTTGACTGGGGGCCGCTGGATGAGGGGGTGGAACTGGAAGATACCAGCGACGGGAAAAAGGCCCTCTGGGTCGCCAAGACCCTGCGGGAGCGGAAATTCGACCAACCGTTTCTCCTGGCCATTGGCTTCATGCGACCCCATTTGCCCTGGTATGCCCCGCGTAAATATTTCGACCTGCATCCGTTGGATAGCATCCAGTTGCCGAAGGTGAAGGAGGACGACCTGGACGACGTGCCGCCCCTGGGGCGCAAAATTGCCAACCCCAGCGGGGACCACCGGCGGGTGCTGGAGCACAAGCAATGGTCCAAAGCGGTTCAGGCCTATCTGGCCTGCGGCTCGTTCATGGATGAGTGCGTGGGCCTGGTGGTGGAGGCCCTGCTGAAAAGCCCTTACCGGGATAACACCATCATCGTGCTGTGGTCCGACCACGGCTGGCATCTGGGGGAGAAACTCCACTGGCGCAAGTTCACCCTGTGGGAGGAAGCCACCCGTGTCCCCATGATTTGGGTCGTGCCCGGCCTGACCAAACCGGGAGCGCGATGCGATGCACCGGTGAACCTGATGGACATCTACTCCACGCTGATTACCGGGTGTGGACTTCCTCCCCAGGAACAACTGGAAGGTTACGACCTGACGCCCCTGCTGCAAAACCCTCGCGCCCCCTGGAACAAGCCCACGTTGACCACTCACGGGCGCGGCAATCATGCCGTTCGCTCGCGGCGCTGGCGCTACATCCGCTATGCCGATGGGTCGGAGGAACTCTACGACCACGAGAACGACCCCCTGGAATGGACCAACTTGGCCAACGACCCCAAGTACGCCAAGGCAAAAACCCAACTGGCCCGATGGTTGCCCAAGGAAGACGCGCCAGAAGGGCCTTATTCCAGGTCTCAGCCTAAGCGGTAACGCTCAGGCTCAGCAGGGGAACCACCCCTTCCGGGGTGCACCAGGGGATGCCAGTAACCCAGGACCGTCGGTCGTTGGGAGGCAGGAGGTGATGAGGGAGTTAATTCGACGCATTCGCGATGCACTGCTGTCCACCGAGGACACGGTCTGTCTGGAGCGGGCTCAACTGGTCACTGAGGCTTATCGGAGGTATGAGAAAGACCCGCCGCCGCTGAAGCGGGCGAAGGCGTTAGCGCATGTCCTGCGCCACATGACCCTCGACCTGCGTTCTAACCCCATCTTCGCGGGCAACACTTCGTCCCGCCCCCGGGCCTGGATGCTCATCCCGGAACACGGCATCACCAATGACACTCAAGTGCTCATCGAAAATGAGGGGCTGGAGCATATCTTGGACGGGAAAGTCCCCCAGGACATCTTGGATTACTGGTCTGAGCGAAGTTTCGGCGGAGCGGCAGGCATTGGGCATCTCGCTGTGGACCTGAACCTGGTCGTCCATCGGGGGTTGGAGGCGCTGTTAGCCGAGGCGGAACAATGTAACGCCGAGGAGACTGACTCCGAGAGACGGGTCTATCGTGAGGCGATGATTATCGCGCTGCGAGCAGTTATTGACTGGGCGCATCGCTACGCGAAAGCAGCCGCGGAAGCCGCCCGGTCGCAGCGAGACCCGCTGATTCGGGAGGCCTTCCTGCGCCTGGCCCAGGCCTGCCGCCACGTGCCAGCCAAACCCGCTCGGAACCTGTTTGAGGCGTTGCAAGCGATGGTGTTCGCGCACCTAACTACGGCCATTGAGGGGCACGGCATGTCCATCTCCATCGGCCTGCCCGACCGCGTGCTGGCGCCATTCTTAGACGGTTCGTCCGACCCCGAATACGCCACCAACCTCATTGCGGCCTTTCTCCTGAAGGTGGCGGCCAACTCGTTTTTAGGGCGCGGCTCCAAGACGCAAGCCATCACCGTCGGTGGGGTGAACCACCGGGGCGAAGACCAGTGCAATGCCTTGACGCTTTGCTTCCTCGAGGCCTGCGACCTTCTTCGCATCGGCGACCCGCATCTGTTCCTGCGCTGGCACAAGGGAATCGACCCCGCGGTGAAACAGCGGGCAGCAGCAATGCTCGCCTCGGGCATCAGCATGCCGCTGCTCATCCACGATGTGCCGACAGTACAGGGGTTCATCAACGCCGGCGTTGCGGAGGAGGATGCCTGGGAGTACTGCGTAATCGGCTGCAACGAACTGGGCATCCCCGGACGCCTGATGTCCACGGCAACCGCCAGCATCGGCGGCACCGTCCAATACCTGGGGCTGCTCAACGAAATCCTGCTGAACCATCCGGAACCCGACTCCCTTGGAGATATGCGGCAACTGCTGACTTGCTTGGAGGAAAGGATGAGGCACCGCGCCCTGGAGATGCGCCGGCGGGGAGTGCAGCAATGGAGACGCATGGCGGAGTGGGTGCCGACGCCCTTCACCTCCGTCCTGATGCATGGCTGCATCCAGCGGGGTCAGGACCTGCTGCTGGGGATGAAATACTGGATTCCAGGGCACTACGAGCGCGGGCTGACCAACGCCGTCAACGCTTTGGCGGCCATTGAGAAAGTGGTCTTTGAGGACCGGGCCCTCTCGCTGAGCGAGTTGAGGCAGGCGATGCGGGAGAACTTCCGCGATAGGAGGGTGCGCGCCCGTCTGCTCACCGCGCCCAAGTGGGGCCACGATGATGAACGCGCTGACCGCTGGGCGTTGGAACTGCTAAAAATGCGCGAGCGGGTGCTGAAGAGGGTGGACGCGCAATGCGGACATCCGACGCACACGGTTTGCCATGTCGTTCGCAGCCTGCATTATGTGGACGGTCGGCGCATCGCGGCTTCACCTGACGGGCGTCTGGCGTGGACGCCCGTGGCTGACAGCATCGGAGCGCAAACCGGCACTGTCCGCAACGGGCCCACCGCCATCCTCAACAGCGTGCTTAAAATTGACTACCCCCGCTACTATCGTGGCGGCTACAACCTAAACCTGACCCTCTCGAAATCCCAGGCCAGGCCTGAACTGCTGCTAACCCTCATCGAAGGTTTCTTCGCCCAAGGTGGGCAGGAACTCCAGATTAACTGCTTTAACCTGGAGATGCTCCGCGAGGCACAGAGGAACCCAGAGAAATACCAAGACCTGGTGGTGCGTATTGCTGGCTTTTGTGCGCGGTTCATTGACCTCTCGCCCGCCGAGCAGGAGGAACTCATCCAGCGGGCCGAGGCGCTGGCTGGAGATAGATGAGGGCGGTCAATCCCGCGGGGAGGAATTATTATCTTGACAATGTTAGACCTACCCCCCGATGGAAATCTGGGGCTACGGTTACCCAGTGGGTGGGAAACCGAGGGAACCAACTTAAGTTGGTTTCGTAAAGGTAGCCTCGAGTTTGAACTCTGGGCGA